>DCSL01000066.1:318-7010 GCA_002325615.1 Amoebophilaceae bacterium UBA1467 | reverse complement strand
TGTAAAGGTTGTTATGTTTAGCGAGATTTCTTTCTTATTATTATTTCATTCTTTGGAATTCAAAATAACTTCATCTTTCATCATGAACCCTAATCACCACAACCAGAACACTTATTTGCGCCTATTCATCATCATGATACTTGCTTCGACGTTAGTTTTGCGATGTATGCCGGCCGCTAGTCACCTGTCCAAAGGAAAAGGGCAGGAATCAGTAGCACCAGGTCGTTCACCAGTCCAGGAGGTCACCTCGACGCAGGAGCAGCAACTTCTGGACAAACTGGATGCTCTCATAAAAACAATGTCAATAGAGGAACTTGTAGAAATAACTATGCTCGATGTAGAAGATTCTAGTGATCGCACTACTACTTTAAAGGATAAAACAGCACACATACGTCACAAACTAAATACTATAGGACTGAAGAAAGCAAGATGCCATGCCAGTGAAGCACTCATCAAAAAGTGTCTTGTTGTCTGGAAAGATCGAGACGTCACATTTGTTCTCTGTAAATACCTAAATGCAGGGGAAAAACTAAAAACTGTGACTAACGATAAGGTGCGGCGTTACATAGATCTATACCGTGCAGTATTAAAGGAATACATGTCTTAGACCGCTGTAAATAACGTTAGAGCAGTCACTATACTTGCTTCCAGGCATTAGTCCATAGGGGGGCATCTTGTTCATAGTTATATTTTCTTTCTAGTTTACAACCCTAGTTTAATTGACGTATCTGTGTAGTTTCTTGTCAGTACTTTTAGACCCCTTGGCACTTAGGGTGCTTGCTTTTTCATGCATGCATCTTAATCATACTATCTGTCGCCGCATGCCGTGGCTGCACGAAACCGCAGAAATTTTGATGTTTCGGCGCTTTGCTATTGAACTATCCTAGGTGTGTACTATGGTTGTTTACCTAGATAACGCAGCCACTACTCCTTTGGACCCAGAAGTGGTGGAGGTGATGCTGCCTTATATGAGCACTGTATGTGGCACTCCCTCTTCCATTCATAGCCATGGCAGAAAGGCTAAGGTGGCGGTAGAAAAAGCCCGCAAGCATGTGGCAACCCTCTTCAACGTATCTCCCTCAGAAATCTTCTTTACCTCAAGCGGCACCGAAGGCAACAACATGGCACTCTGGGGTAGTGTGGTGGATTCAGACATACGCCATGTGATTACCTCTCCCATCGAGCACCACGCAGTCATCCACCCCTTGGAGAAAATGGCCCAAGCAGGTCAGATTCAGATACATTGGGTCCAGGTAGATGCCCAAGGTTGCCTCCGGTATGACCACCTAGAACACTTACTAAAAACGCATGACCGAGCTTTGGTGAGCTTGATGCATGCCAACAATGAAATAGGCAACTTCAATGACATAGCACAGATTGGAGTGCTCTGCCAAAAGTATGGTGCCATTTTTCATACCGATGCAGTGCAGACCATGGGCCACTGCATGTTGGATTTCCAGGCATTGCCAGTACACCTGGCCGTGGGGTCTGCCCACAAATTTCATGGCCCAAAGGGAGTAGGCCTCATCTACATTCGTAGTGGTATCCAGGTGACTCCGCTTATTTATGGGGGTGCGCAGGAGCGGAACATGCGGGGAGGTACAGAGAATGTACCGGGCATTGTGGGGCTTAGCAAGGCCCTTGAAATCGCCCACCGAGATATGCAGCAAAACCGCCAGTACATACAAGGGCTCAAAGACCACATGATCCAACGCCTTCAAGCCCGTATTCCTGGCATTTCCTTTAATGGGGCCAGTGCCTATGCTGAAGCTAGTTTGTACACCATCTTGAGCGTCAGTTTGCCACCTTTTGACAGCCACGACATGCTGGTTTTTAACCTGGACATCCAGAAAATATCAGCTTCAGTAGGCAGTGCCTGTGCTAGCGGTAGCAATATAGGCTCTCATGTGCTGCAAGCCTTAGGTACTGACCAACGGCGGGGCACGGTACGGTTCTCTTTTAGCAAATACAATACTGCTGAAGAGGTAGACTATGTGGTGGAGCAAATGGACACACTTGCTAAGGCCTTCATCCACGTTTGAGTCAATGGATTCCCTAGCCCTTGTGTATAACCTATCATACCTGGCTCGTCACACTATTGTCCAACTCCTCGTATATTTGCAACCACATGATAAAAAATCCTTGGAAATACTATTTGATCGCTTTGGTCATCATTCTTATCGACCAATCCTCTAAACTTTGGGTGCACTTCAACATGGAAATGGGTTATCCTGGAGCCATTAAGTTGATTGGCAATTGGTTCAAAATTCACTACACGCTCAACCCAGGCATGGCTTTTGGAATCCAATTCGGATTTAGGTATGACAAGCTACTGCTTACCCTGGGACGTATTGTTGCTACCTGTATGATAGGGCGGTATATCTGGCAGTTGGCGCGAGAAGAACATATACCCGTGCTGCTATTGTGGGGTTGGACACTGGTCTTAGGTGGTGCTATTGGTAATGTGATTGACAGTACGTTGTATGCAATTTTGCTGGACAACGCTCCGTACAATGCTCCTATGTCTTGGTTCTATGGACAAGTGATCGATATGATTTACTTGGACCTTTGGGAAGCAAAATTGCCTGCTTGGCTTCCCTTGATAGGGGGTAGTTATTTGTCCTTGTTACCCATCTTCAACATTGCAGATGTAGCCATCTTTCTTGGCGTTGTGGCGATTTTATGGGCCAGAAGAAGTAGTTTTTGGAAACAAGGAGAGCGTATGCATGCAACTACCCCACCCAGCGCATCAGGAGCGCCCTGCACCAGAAAACCGGGCTAAGCGGCAACTACCCCCAGTGCATTAGTAAAAATTCCTTAATCAGTGTAACGAAGCTACTAGTGCCCCCTGCGCCAATCATAACCACGATATCTGGTTGATCCTGTTGGCCCAAGGCATCGATCAAATTCTCTTGGTTACACATCAATTTTTTGTCCAACGTCATCCGATCGAATATACATGCTGAAGTCACCCCTTCAATAAGCTCTTCTCGATCTGGGTAGATATCTAGCAAAAAAACCTGGTCAGCCAAGTCCAGGCTCTGCGCAAATTCGCCAGCCAAGTCTCTAGTCCTCGTGTACGAGTGAGGTCGAAAGACAGCAGTTATCTTTTTATCAGGATATAATATCCGAATAGTCTTTAGCAGGGCAGTAATCTCTACAGGATGGTGTGCGTAGTCGTCCAAGAAAATTAGCTGCTCGTTCCGGATGACATAATCAAAGCGGCGCTTAACGCCTTGAAAAGTGGCCATGCCGCTGCGAATGGACGCAGTATCTAAGCCCAAAATCAGGCAAGCAGTAATCACTGCCACCGCATTCTCCACATTATGATAGCCGGGCACTGCTAGTCGTATTTTCCTTATTGTTACTTCCTTGCTGACATAGTCAAAGTAGAAGTCACCCTCTTGGATACAGACATTCTCAGCGCTGACTGTTGCGTCTGCTAAGGCATAGCGCACTACGCTAGGACGATCCTCATTAATACGCAACTGTTGCGCTGCTCTTTGGTGGACAATAGCTTTGCCGGTAGGAGGAACCAGTGCAATAAATGCTTTAAAAGCTTGTTGGAACCCCTTCTCATCACCGTAAGTATCCAAATGATCTGGATCAACAGTGGTAACAATCGCTAAATGAGGATGTAGGTGTAAAAAGGACCGATCAAACTCATCGGCTTCTATGACCACAATAGTATCCTTACTGGCTTCACCATTAACAAGTAGATTAGACGCATACCCTTTGGCAATACCTCCTAGGAAAGCCACCATATTTTTCCCTGCGCTGTACAGCATGTGCGCTGCTAGAGAAGAAGTAGTCGTTTTTCCGTGAGTGCCTGCTACTGCTAGCGTAAGGTGGTCCTGTGTGAGCATCCCCAGCACCTCTGCGCGCTTATGCACCGTATAGTTATTGGCCTTAAGATGGTTCAACACCTGGTTTTTGGACGAAATAGCTGGCGTATATACGATGAGACTTTGTTCTCTGTGGTTTGTAATCTGCTCTGGAATGGCATCGACATGATCTTCAAAGTGTACCCTGATGCCTTCTTGCATCAGCTGGTCGGTAAGTGTACTTGAAGCCCGGTCGTAACCAAAGACCTGGATGGACTGGGCATTGAACCATCTAGCCACAGCACTCATCCCAATACCCCCGATGCCTATCAAGTAAACATATTTGTAGTCTTGCATTACGTATTTTCTACTGATTCAGCCTGGAGGTTTTGGCTAAACAAATAATTTCTTTTACAATGGCTGCCGTAGCCTGCGGTCTGGCCCAATGCTTCATGTTTCTTGCCAAAATATTTTGCCGATCCTCAAGCCGTAAAAGATGGATCACTTCTTGAGAGAGTGTCTGCATAGCCTCGTCATCTTTGACCATCAGCGCCGCGTTTTTTTCTACAAGTGGCCAGACGTTTTGGGTCTGGTGGTCAGCCGTTACATTGGGGGAAGGTACAAAAACTACCGGCTTCTGGGCCATACAAAGCTCTGCTACTGTCAAAGCACCCGCTCTAGAAACCACGATATCTGCTGCTGCATATGCCAGGTCCATGGATTTGATAGAAGGATAGACTTTAACAGTGGTTTTTTGCTGCTGTGTGAGCCGTGCCTTTATATTTTCAAAGTATAAATGTCCGGTTGCCCAAATGATCTGGAGACCTGCCTCACACAACTTATCGATGGCTTGTAAAATGCTTTCGTTGATTGTTTTAGCCCCTAGACTGCCTCCTAGCACCAATAAACACTTTTTTTCAGGCACTAAGCCAAAATAGGTATAGGCAGCTTCTCGTTTTTCACCTAAGTGCATCAGGCCCTCCCGTACAGGATTACCAGTCAGTACGGTTTTTTCAGCAGGGAAGTACGCTTCCATATTTTCATAGGCCACACATACGGTATCTACATAGCTAGCCAGAATCTTGTTGGTGAGGCCAGCAGCTGCGTTTTGCTCCTGGATTAACGTAGGAATCTGCTGCTTAGCAGCCATGTATAGTATAGGTGCACTGGCATAGCCTCCTGTGCCAACAACTACATCAGGTTGGAAATCCTTGAGTATCTTCTTGGCTTTCCATAAGCTTGATGCTAACCTAAAAGGAAGGGAAAAGTTTTGAAGCACTTGCCTACGTTGGAATCCTCTAATTCCTAACCCGACGATGGGGTAGCCTGCCTCTGGCACCTTATGCATTTCCATTTTTCCGCTAGCCCCCACAAAGAGAATGGCGGTAGCTGGGTCATATTGCTTCAATACATCGGCAATGGCAATGGCCGGATAGATATGGCCGCCTGTGCCCCCTCCGCTGAGGATAATCTTCATAGTGTTGTCAAGCTAGCTTTCGTGTGAGTCATGCAGGATCATCTTACACCTATCACCCATGGGGAGTACTAAGACAGCGTTTGGTTAAAAACGTTTGGCTAAAAACAATGGTACATGATTGCTGGCTACTATTTTCCCAGCACCTCAAAGCTCCTGTTCTTGAGCTCCTCGGCAGCCTCAGTGAGGCCTAAGTACTTGGCCAAGGGCACAAAGAAGAGCAACGTCTCCTCAGCAGTGCTGCGTTGGCTCTCATGAGACTTTGCCTGGATGGTGCGTAGGTTGTGCATCCTATCGGCTAGCTTCACATAGAGCACTCGTGGGTCTTCGGCTCCTAAGAGCCTATGGATGTTTTCTGGGTGAGAGAGCAGCACTTGATAGATCGTCTCTTTGTTGCTCTCCATGTGGGTGACTCCTTGGACAATGGTGCGTACTTCTTGATTAAACAACAGTGCTACTTGCTCTAGCGTCAGGGGCGTATCCTCTACTGTATCGTGTAAGAGGGCGCCTAAGATCGTAGCCTCTTCCTGGTTGTAGTCGAGCACAATCTGTGCTACAGCGATTGGGTGCAAGTAAAACGGCTCGCCTGACTTCCTCATGACAGGACCGTGGTAGTCCTTAAGCAAGTTGATGGCTTTTTCCACTAAAGAGAGATCAACTTTTGAGCGTTCCTTCACAGCTTGGAGGAATGCCGTTTCCTGCTCCTGTGCTCCTGGGTAGGTATCATCAGCACGGGACCATTCGGCACCTAGCTGCATTTGGGGGGTGTCCATGTCTTGGGAGCGTACCTCACGGACGTTGACAGGAATGACATAGACTAGGGTGAGTTCATTGCTCTCACTGATTGTGCTGCTGTAGCCATAGTGAGCCTTCACAATCCGCTCGTTCGCCAATAGAGGCATATTAGTGGGTGCTTCGGGTTTCATGAGGCTCTCTTCAGCTATTTGTGACCTGTACAGCGCAGCTAGCGTAGGTAGCGTGGGGGCAGTAGTAATCGTAAATCGCAGGGCCCTTATTTTCTTGATGTGATCAGGGCTTACAGAGTCCACCGCATAGCCTAGGCGCGTATCTTCTATACCTAGTAACACAGGTCCTTGTTCTCTTTCTCCAGCCACTGACTGCACGAAAGAGAAACCGTTCAGAATCACCTTCTTCATCTTTTCTATATCACACTGTAACGTTTTGTGTTGTGTACGTACTTCTATCTTAAGCCTGTGACCCTTTTCATAGAACGTCTTTTGTAGGGCATGCAAGAAGTTGTCAAGGGATAGTGTCTCCACACCCTCGAGGAGTAAAAAGCCTGTGGTACGGTGTATAAACTTATCCATACTTAGGGCCATGGGGGTGAGCTGGTCAGTGAGTTGCTGGGCCAGTTTTTCGAATTCCTTGATGTC
>DCSL01000066.1:0-206 GCA_002325615.1 Amoebophilaceae bacterium UBA1467 | reverse complement strand
ATGCCGGCTTTTTTGAGGAGGCTCATAAACCGAAACTTTTCTTCAGTAGCTTCAAAGAGATCCTCTTGTGCTTCCTGGTTATCGAGGGTCAACTGTTCTCGTTGGGTGGCCAGGGAGTCAAAGTGGAGCTGCTTCCTTCGGGCAAAAAGAAGGCCAATGAGGGTGGCAAAGAGGCCTTGATAGACCAACAAATAGCCAGTACTAAA
>DCSL01000024.1:12125-18515 GCA_002325615.1 Amoebophilaceae bacterium UBA1467 | reverse complement strand
GTTGATTTTTTTTTACTAGATAAGAGGTAACCGAGCAGTAGGTTAGCAACGATGACCCAAACAGTGCCGCCGAAAGCACCAGTATATTCATACCACTGCACTTACTCAGGCCAGTAAGCAAAACCATTCCCAAGATTGAGCCATGGAAAAGAAAGCTCCCATTGCAGGTGTGTATGCTCCATACTGACCCAGTAAGCAAGCAAGGCAACATAGCCGATGTTTCTTCCATAATGCTTGGCCATCAACTGAAATAGCGGTAGCGGCAAACTCATACAAAAGGTATTTACAAAAAGCATAAATACTGCTCCTGCTGCTGTGGCATGAGCTACCCACCAAGTAGTAGTCAAGTTCCACAAGAAAAGGGTCAAGTAGGCATGCTTGTAGAAGGTCCAATAGGGTCGCTTGTACTGATACTTTTCAATGTGTCTTGCTATAAGCAACAGCGGCACAAAAGCCACAAATAAGAGCAGTACACAGCGGTTAGGAGGCCAGGACAGCCAAAAAAATATGCTACTCAACAATGACAGGAAGGCTAGATAATACCGATGCTGCTGAATTTTTCTCAAAATGGCGAGGCTAGGATAGATGGAGAGATAAAGTGCCTTCACTGGGGGAGATGTTTTGACGGAACCACTTTAACGCCTACGGCCTGCAGCCCCGATAGCGTATCTGTGCGCTTAAAGTGCTCCAGTTTTAGGGTATACAAGCCTGGGTGAGAGAATTGGTAACCAGTTACTATTAAAAATTCATGTTTTTTTATGTTCCCAAAACCATTGCCCAAAGGCTTACCCGTCTTCACATCAAAGAGGGAATAGTTTTTTAATGCTTGCTGGAGTACGTGCCTTGCATCATCTTCAAGGGAATGCGTAACATAAAGATTCTGGTATGGATAGTCTTGTGCATTCTTTACCAAAAGACAAATGTCATAAATTTGCGCAACATCTTTTATCTGGAATGAAAAGTTGAGCACAGTGGCGACTGGCCAGCAACAGTGGTCAAAGGCAATAGTATTTTGGTAGGTGGCTGTTCGGTCGCAAGCACAAAGTAGTAACAGGCCTATCCAGCAATACCTCCATGTGTTTCTGCCCATGCGATATTTCCGTTGATGCTTTTGAAATTCAATCCGAAAAATTACTGATACGTTGTGTATAAGCCCATCTGGCTAGTTAGCAACCTCAGATAGAAACTTGATACGCATCAGCCGGAGCTCTTCTTCTTCAAACGCTCCCTTAAATGCTGCGATGGCCCGCTTGATACTGTCTTCTTTAGCCTGCATAAAATAGTCATACAATACTTCTTGTTGGTCTTCAGACAGGGCATTATCGATGTAATAGTCAATATTTAGCTTGGTGCCAGCGTAGCATAGCTGCTCCATTTCCTTGAGCAACGCGTTCATACTTAAGGACTTGGTAGCTGCGATCTCCCGTAAATCAGTTTTTCTGTCGATTTGCTGGATAATGTATACTTTTTTTGTTGAGCTACTAGCCGCAGATTTCACCGCGACCTCTGATACAGTAACAATGTCATTAGTGGCTACATACTCTTGGATAAGTTCGATAAAAGGCAGTCCGAACTTCTTCGCTTTGCCCATGCTTATGCCGTTGATTTGGGCTAACCCTTCCAGGGTAGTAGGGCAGATGAGGGCCATTTCTTCTAGCGAAGTGTCTTGGAAGACAGCATAGTTAGGGATGGCTTTTTCTTGGGCTACTTTTTCTCTGAGTTGCTCTAGGAGGTCTAATAGTACTGTATCATACGCTTTACTGATAGTAGCAGGCTGTTGGTTATTGTCAGACGATGCATAGGTATTGTCTTTGTGTAGTGCAATCGCATCACTTTTTTCTAAAAATATTTTTCCTTGTTCTGTGATTTTTAGGATGTTTAACTGCTCTACGTCCTTGCTTAATAGCGCCAGTAGTAGTGCCTGATTGATGACTGACTTCCAAAAAGCCTCGTCTTTTTCACTTCCTTGTCCAAAGACGGTGAGTGTTTGGTGGCGATAGCTTTTGATATAGGGGTCTGCAGTACCTCTTAAAAGGCGTATGATATGGTCTATGCTAAAACGTTCTTGGGTTTGTTCTACAGCCATGATAACCATTTTGACAAAATCTTCCCCAGGAAAGGTCTCTGTAGGATGTTTACAATTGTCGCAGTAGTTACAGTTTTCTTGGTACGTCTCTCCAAAGTAATGTAGCAGCTGCTTTCTTCGGCAGATGCCTGATAGGGCGTAAGCAGTCATTGCCTGTAGCAGAGCTTGGGCTTTTTCTCGTTCTGCAGTCGGCTTGCTTTTATTAAGCTTTTCCATCCTGATAACGTCTTCTTCACTATAGAACATCAAGCAAGTACTGGCCAAACCATCTCTGCCTGCTCTTCCCGTTTCTTGATAATAGCTTTCTAAGGATCTAGGAACATCGTAATGGATAACAAAACGAACATCTGGCTTGTCGATACCCATGCCAAAAGCAATGGTTGCTACGATGACATCTACTTCCTTATTCAGAAAAGCATCTTGGTGCTGCACTCTGGTTTTAGGCTCTAGTCCAGCATGATAAGGCGCTGCTTGGATGCTATTCAAGTTGAGTAATATTGCAAGCTCCTCTACCTTTTTTCTGCTTTGGCAGTACACGATACCCGATGCTTTTGGATAGCCTTTGATAAATTTGATGAGCTGTCTTGCTACTTGTGTTTTGGGCCTGATTTCGTAATAGAGGTTTTCTCTATTGAAAGAGGATTTGAATAACGTGGCATTTTCTATTGCCAGGTTTTTAAGAATGTCTTGTTGTACTCTGGGTGTGGCTGTAGCAGTAAGACCAATCATAGGCAACACACCGAGTGCCTGATCAAGCACTGTTTTTATTTTTCTGTACTCTGGCCTGAAGTCATGGCCCCAATCTGAAATACAGTGAGCTTCGTCTACAGCTACAAAAGAGATACGGGCCTGTTTCAAAAAGGCAAGATTATCCTCTTTGAGGAGTGACTCTGGTGCCACATAGAGTAACTTCGTCTTTCCAGATAGTACATCTGCCCTAATCTCATTGATGACCTCTTTAGATAGGGTAGAGTTGACGAAAGCAGCATTGACACCCACGGCATGAAGTTGGTCTACCTGATTTTTCATCAACGCAATCAGAGGCGAAATAACAATAGCCACTCCTGCTTGCATCAAGGCAGGTATTTGGTAGCACAGCGACTTACCTCCACCTGTAGGCATGATCACCAAGGTGTCCTTGCCTGCTAAAACGTTTTTGATAATGGCCTCCTGCTCTTCCCTAAACTGGTCATAGTTAAAAACTTGCCGTAGCTTCTCTCGGATGGCTGTTGTGGTGGTTGTCATTACTTTACTAACCCCGGTAGGCTTCGCTGCGTATATCAACATCAATATAGGGAATATTTTCTTATTTGAAGATCCTAGCCATTGTTAGCAAGGACAAACAATTGCCATTCAACGCAGTATCTTTTGGGAGAGCAAGTCTGTGGTATTCGATTGCCGAATCGTGCCATATCAATGAGACAGTACTATCGTGCTGATGACAGGCGCGATGGGTAGTTTTTTAGCAATGATGTCTGTATCATTGCGGTGGTAGCTACTTTGGGGTTACCATTGCCATGAGTCAAGCCGCACATTCCCCAAATTCTAATTTTTCATGCCATGTCCGTACCCATTACCAGCGTAATCACAACAATGTTGTTGTGTGTTTTTTTATTGTCAGGTTGCCGGCCACAGCTAAGGGACAAGAAGGAAGATTCATCTGGTGCTTGCAGCAGGCCTACAGAAAATGCCATCATTTCAGAAGACAAAAATGAATTGGGTGGTTCCTCGGCAGATGAGTCTGGGCAGTCAGAAGGCAAGGAGCTGGCCATTAGGCCAGTACCTGCGCTGGCGTTTGGTCAGGAGGCATGGGCACAGTACTTCGGAGATGTTGGAGAAGCACCGCCATTACCTGAGGATATAGCTTCTATTTTGGACAGATCCTGTCCGTTTTGGGAAGACAAAAAGGTTCGCGATACGCATCTGTTGACGTTAATTCCAGCTAAAGTAGATGACAGCAATTTTTCATTGAATCTACTCGGCGAGCTGATTACGCGGCCCCAAAATAATGGTTATAGGGCACAGTACGATTACAATACTGAGGATACGCAAAGATTGTTGGGCAGCTATGCTCCTAGCAGCTCCTACTGGGTGTTAATGACACGTGATGTGCTTCCAGGTAGTCGTAGTCTTCGCGACATTGACCAAAGTGCCTTAGTGACCAACAATCATGCTAGGAGGACAGGCCTTCCGTATGCGCCTCCCACCGCTTTGGAAGCAGCGACTACCATTTTGATGCACTATACGCGCACAGGAGAGCATTTGTTTACAAACGGGAAGGATGAGCCGACTTACACACTTTGCCATGAATCCGTACCTAGACTGAGTGATCCACCTAGAAGGCGTGCTATTTATATCGGGAATTTTAGTGCCGGAAAGCTAAATATCAACTGTTACACTACTGGAGTTGGTATGTTCGATTACACCCTACGCAATCACGGAGTAGCTGCTTGCCGAAAGTTATAAGTGGGACTGACCTTTTTTTGAAAAGGGCCTCAGGTAGGGAAAAAAATCTGCACCATAAAAGCTTTTTAAGAGCTATGCCTGGCATTCAAAATTTTTGTTGCCTCATATGTTCGTACAGGATGACAGCAGCAGCCACAGAGACGTTAAGGGATGCAATAGGCCCAAACATAGGTATGTGTACATTTTTATCGGCTAGCTTCAGGTGTTGAGGAGCAATGCCTCGGTCTTCAGCTCCTAAGAGTATGGCCAGAGGAAGATTCAAATCTGTATGGTAGAGCGAGTTGGGTGCCTTTTCGTGGCAAGCAATAATCTGCAGGCCACTCTCTTGAAGCTCACAAATGGCCTCTTTCAGGCTACCTACCCGGCAAATGGGTAGATGTGCTAGGGCTCCTGCTGAGGTTTTCATGGCCTCTGCACTCACAGAGACGCTGCCTTGGCTAGGAATTACAACAGCATCTACGTTAGTACAAGCAGCAGTGCGTACGATAGCACCAAAATTTCTTACGTCTGTAATGCCGTCTAATAGCAGGATCAACAGTGTTTTGCCTTGCTCATAGCTCGCTTGTACTACATGGCTCAAGGAGGCCAAAGCGACAGGGGCTAGGTAAGCTACAACCCCTTGGTGATTTTTTGGGGTAAGTTTATGCAGCTTGACGGCTGGCACATGGCTATAAGGAATTTTTTGTTGTCTGATAAGAGACAGTAACTCTTTGTGTAGCGAACTGTTGGCAGTCTTGTCGATAAAAACTTTGTCTATGGGTTTTCCTGCTAGAATGGTCTCTATGGTAGCTCGAGTCCCGAAAATGCAAGATGATTTGATAGTTTGTTTCATTGGGATGATTGCTTTCAACGACAGCTACTAAATAGGAGTTTTGTGTACAAATCTGTGAAAAGTGGCTGGCGTATCTGTCCAAAAAATTATCATTATCCCTCCGGATAAGGAATATGCACGAAGTTGGTAAAGTTGGTATCTACCACAAGTAGACAACAAAACGCATCTGGGTCTTTGTATACCTCCTGAAAGGCAGCAGCTTTTTCTTTGGCCACCAAACCATATTGTATTAATACATCCAGGTAAGCAGCATAGTAGTGCCATTCATTATCCGTTTCTTGCTTTTCGATCAGCAAAGCGCCCACAGAAAGTGGCACTTTAGAGACTAGAAAAACGGGGTGGTTGTACCTTCCCTGTTTCCTGATGACGTAAGAAGCCTCTTTAAGCTTTTCGGCAACTTTGACAAAGTCAGCAGAGATAGCACCTAGGTATTTGCCATGGAGGGGAAGCTCATTATGCATGTAAAATGTCTATTCGTAAGGGTTCTTACAGTAGGGGCACCTGAATTGTGTTCTACAAGAAAATTCAAAACCATTATGGTAATTATGCAAATGGGGCTCGTTGGCTTTCTCTTTCATACGCTTGTGACACGGTTCACAAATGAATTGGTTACACTTTAGACATTGGATCACTGCTTTATCGTCTTGGTAAGCGTCTCTGTCACAGCAAATCAGACAACCTTCTTCAAGAACCGCTGAGGACATATGATTATTGGATTTGTTGCGAATAGCTATGTTGTTCGTAGTAGTCCTGATACTTTCCGCGTTATGATCGCTCCGCCAATAGTGATGGTTGTCACCTTGCCAACCACTGCTGTGATTTGGTTGGTTGTAAAGCCCATCACTAGCAGCTGCGTTGTTCGTAGTAGTCCTGATACTTTCCGTGTTATGATCGCTCCACCGATAGGGATGGTTATCACCTTGCTGACCATTGCTGTGATTTGGCTGGCTGTAAGGCTCGTCATTGGGAGTCCAGCTACGGCTGGGTGGATTCGGCTCATAAGGAC
>DCSL01000024.1:1651-12058 GCA_002325615.1 Amoebophilaceae bacterium UBA1467 | reverse complement strand
CTATTGTAGGAAGGATGATATACTGATTTTGGGGGGAACTTCTGCTGCTTCAAAAAATCATCGTATGAATACTGATCATCATATACATAGTCATCACCCTCCGGAATAAAGAAATCATCATGCATACAACCAGCAAAAAGCAAGACACACAACGGCACGATGTGCCTTGACAGGTTGCCTGTAACCCTAATAGTTTTTTTAATTTTTATGATCATAGCGCTTTCATGGATTCTACAGAACGCTGGCCTAGGTTAATAGGTATACGTATTTGCCGCGCAATTTACAAAATTTATCTATTGAAATCTTATGCTTAAGGCTAGGACTCATATACTGCAGGGCCACGCTATTCTTGCCCTTATTGAGCCTTTCATGCGTACTTGGTTAGCAGTGCAATATTTTCCACATGACTTGTGTGGGGGAACATGTCTACAGGCTGTGCAATAATCAGTTGGTACTGTTCACCCAAGAGTGCAATGTCGCGGGCCTGCGTAGCAGGATTGCAGCTTACGTAAACAATTCTCTCTGGCGCTATTTGCAAGAGCTGCTTAATTACTTGGTGATGCATGCCGGCTCGTGGCGGATCGGTGACTATGACATGAGGCTTGCCATGAGTAGACAAGAATTGTGCATCAAGCAATTGCTCTACCTCTCCTGCTACAAATGTAGTATTCACCAGGTCGTTAAGCATGGCATTGGCCTGGGCATCTGCAATGGCAGCTTCAGTCACATCAATGCCCACCGCGTGGTGGACATACTGCGCTAGAAAGATGGCAATGGAGCCCACGCCTGTATAAAGATCATAAAGAATCTCATCATGGTGTAGGCCTGCCATTTCTTGTATTTTTCTATAGAGCACCTGAGCCTGCACGCTGTTAGTCTGAAAGAATGACTTGGGACCAATCCTGAATTTTAGACCGTCGATTTGTTCTGTGATGAAAGGCTGCCCATGATACAGGTGCACCGGTAAATCATAAAAAGTTTCGTTCTTTTTGGTATTCACCACATATTGCAAAGAAGTAAGTTGGGGGAATTTCTTTTGTAGGTGGTGCATCACGTGCTCAATCTTGTCTGCTACAGCTTCTCCAAATTGTACAATCACCATCACTTCTCCCGTTGTGGCGGTACGAATAATGAGATTCCGGAGTAGCCCGCTATGTTGGCGCAAGTCATAAAAACTCAATCCATGTGCTTTGGCAAATTGTGCCAAAGTGTTCCGAATAGCATTGGAAGGCGTTGGTTGGAGGTAGCAGTGCGTGATGTCGACCACCTTGTCAAAATAGCCAGGCCTATGAAATCCCAAAGCGTGCCGGTCAAGCAGTGCATGCTCCTTGATTTCTACTGTTGACAACCAGCGGTTGTTGGAAAAGGTAAATTCTAGTTTGTTTCGGTAGTATTCTGTGGGATTAGCAGAGAGGATAGGAGCTACATGAGGAGCGTGGAGGTGACCTATGTGTATTAGTTTTTCTAGAACCAGCCGTTTCTTGGCTGCTAATTGTTCGGCATAACTTACATGCTGCCACTGACAACCCCCACATACCCCAAAGTACTGGCAAACGGGTTGTACGCGCGCATGGCCAGCACTGTGTAGGTGCACAGGCACAGCCTCTGCGTAGCCTTTTTTCTTGCGAATAATCCTGAGGTCTACTACATCACCAGGGGCTACTTGTGTTACAAAAAGCACGAGACTACCCACCCGGGCTATGCACCGCCCTTGCTCTACCATATCTCCAATGACAACCTGCTCTAATATTCCTTTGCAGACGCGAGTAGCCATAAAGCAACATGCTATAGATTAACTGGTACGCTGTTGCAGTGCAGCATGATACCCTTCCCAATCTTCAATAGGTATCCGCGCTACCCCTGATTCGATGGCTGCTTTGGCAACAGCAGTAGAGACAGTAGTAATCAGTCGCTGGTCCATGGGCTTGGGAAGTAGGTAGTCTTTGCCAAAGGCCAAGGACTTGTTGCCATAAGCTGCTTTGATAGTTGTGGGAACAGGCTCTTTGGCCAGTGTAGCAATGGCTTTGACAGCAGCTAGTTTCATGGCTTCGTTAATTTCAGTGGCACGAACGTCTAACGCACCTCGGAAGATATAAGGGAACCCTAAAACATTATTGACTTGGTTCGGATAGTCAGACCTACCAGTTGCCATCATAAGGTCATTCCGTGTAGCCATAGCCAGGTCATAGGATATTTCTGGGTCGGGATTGGCCAGGGCAAAGACGATGGGGTACGCAGCCATGGACTCGAGGTGGGTGGGTGATACAACATGGGCTGCAGAAAGCCCTAGGAACACATCAGCTCCTTTGAGTGCCTCAGCCAAGGTGTAAATAGGACGGTCCGTACCAAAAGCCGTTTTATACGCATTGATGTCCGTGCGGTCTTTTCGGATCACTCCTTTGCTATCACACATGACAATGTTTTCTTTCTTGACACCCAGGGACAGGTAGAGTTGGGCACAAGCAATAGCACCAGCTCCTGCTCCATTGACAACAAGTTGGATATGCTCGATGTCTTTGTTAGCCACTTCTAGTGCATTTAGTAGGGCTGCGCCCGATACAATAGCTGTGCCGTGCTGGTCGTCATGCATTATAGGCATGGATAGCTGAGCCTTGAGTGCCTGTTCTATCTGAAAGCACTCAGGTGCCTTGATGTCTTCTAGGTTGATTCCCCCAAAAGTGGGGGCCAGCGCCTTCACGATTTGAATGACTGCTTCTGGATCCGTTGCATCCAATTCAATATCAAAGGCATCAATGCCTGCCAGCTTTTTAAAAAGAATGGCCTTGCCTTCCATCACAGGCTTAGCCGCTTCAGGGCCAATGTTGCCAAGCCCTAAAACAGCCGTACCATTAGAGATCACAGCAACGAGATTGCCCTTGGCTGTGTAGTCA
This sequence comes from Amoebophilaceae bacterium UBA1467, assembly GCA_002325615.1. Classification (GTDB taxonomy): domain Bacteria; phylum Bacteroidota; class Bacteroidia; order Cytophagales; family Amoebophilaceae; genus UBA8403. The sequence continues at coordinate 9,167 of DCSL01000024.1, read as the reverse complement.
AACACCTTTTGTCGATCTTTGGCGATGGCCCTGCAAGGCTCTGCTACCCATGGAGAATACGCCAAGGAAAAATCTTCTAGGGACTGGAGTGGTTTGGTAAGGTGGATGCCTAGCTTGCCTGCTGGTGCTTGTTGGTGATAGTGAAGTGCTTTTTGTTTGCTTGCTGGAGTGTTGCTCATGGCTGCAGGGGCTTGGTTGCTTACTTAGAAAAAGAAAGGACTTCAAAGCTAAGGCTTTAATTGGGACTGTAATAGATGGTGCACGCACTCCTGCCGAGGAAAAGCGCACAACCCAATGCCTATAAAGGGACTTTGAACTTGATTTTTCGCTGGAGGTCTTTGAATGATAGCTTAAAATGTGGCTCTGTGTCAAGCATGTTGTTGACAGACTGTAACGCATGAATAACCGTACTGTGGTCTCTGCCACCAAAGTAGTAGCCGATCGACTTTAAAGAATGGTTGGTGTACTTTTTAGCGAAATACATGGCGATCTGTCTAGCATTTACGAGTTCTCTTTTCCTGGATTTGCTCTTCAAGTTCTCCAAAGAAACGCTGTAATGTGCAGCAACGGTCTTTTGTATATAGTCCATGCTCACTTCAGTATGAATCTCCTGTACAATATTCTTTAACACTTGCTTAGCTAGCTCTAGATTAATTTCCTCTTTGTTTAAAGAAGCATGCGCCATCAAAGAGATGAGTACGCCCTCTAGCTCTCTAATATTGGTATCTACACTATGAGCAACATATTGAACCAACTCATCTGCCATATTAATGCCATCTGCCTCCATTTTGCTCTGGATAATAGCTACTCTGGTTTCAAAATCAGGCTGTTGCAAGTCAGCAGTCAATCCCCATTTGAATCTTGAAAGTAGCCGTTCCTGGAGGCCCTTAAGCTCACGGGGTGGGCAGTCACTGGTCATGACGATTTGCTTGCCTGCTTGGTGCAAGTGGTTGAAGATGTGAAAAAATATTTCCTGGGTTTTTTCCTTACCTGCCAAGAACTGCACATCATCAATGATGAGTAGGTCCGCTTGTAAATAAAAGTGAGAGAAGTCTTGGATGCTATTATTGCGTAGTGCTTCTATGAATTGTGCGGTAAACTGCTCTGAGGAGGCATACAAAACAAATTTATTGGCAAACAAAGCTTTAATTTCATTGCCTAGTGCTTGTACAACATGCGTTTTTCCCAGCCCTACTCCCCCGTAAATCATGAAAGGATTGAAAGAAGTACCTCCAGGTTTTTTGGCAATAGCTTGGGCAGCAGCTTTTGCAAGCTGGTTACAAGCCCCCTCTATAAAAGCCTCAAAAGTATAGTTGGGATTGAGGTAAGATGCTTGACTGGCCCCCCCTATATTTTTAAGTGTGAACGGACTCTTGAAACTATGCTCAGCAATAGGATGTTTGGATTGGTGTTGCTGGGCATAGCTGGGAGGATGCAATGGCAATTTAATGGTAAAAGGCTTTTGGTGGGTGTTTCCTTGATCAACAATGATGGAGTATTCTAACTTGCCGTGGGCCCCTAATTCTTGATGGATGATGCGTTGCAGCAAAGACAGATAGTGTTCTTCAATCCATTCGTAAAAGAATTGACTAGGTACCTGGATAGTGAGCGTGTTGTTCTCTAACTTTTTAGGAACGATGGGCTGGAACCATGTTTTAAAGCTTTGCTCGCTGATTTCCCCTTGGATAAACTGAAGACAATTGTCCCAAACTACCTCACAGTCGCTACGCATGTTTTTATATTATTTGATCTTTGATGGCATCAGTTCTACAAAAGGGAGAGAAATGATTGATCTGTTAATTTTGCCAAACCAAGATGCCAATGATCTCCAAGTTAGCTGCTCCTGCCCAACTTTAAAAAGAGAATATAGGGTAATCTCTGCCCACTCTTTTGGGCGCGTATAGTGTGTTTTTATTTTAGTTGATTCTTTCAATCACTGCTCCCAAAGCTCTAAGTCGTGTATCAATCATCTCATAGCCCCGATCAATTTGGCCTATATTTTCAATGATGCTTGTACCTTCTGCAGAAAGGGCAGCAATCAGAAGGGCAATCCCAGCCCGAATATCCGGCGAGGTCATTTTGATGCCTCTGAGCGGATAGGCACGATCGAGACCCGTTACACTTGCCCGGTGCGGATCGCATAAGACGAGCTGAGCACCCATCTCAATGAGTTGGTCTACAAAAAACAATCGGCTCTCAAACATCTTTTGATGAATGAGTACTGTTCCTTTGGCTTGAATAGCTACAACGAGCATGATGCTGATCAGGTCTGTTGGAAAGCCTGGCCAGACCGCATCAGCAATGGTGGGAAGTGATCCGTTCAGGTCTTTTGCTATTTCATAATGCTCCTGGGGACGCATGATAATATCTTCGTGCTCGATTTCTAATTGAATGCCTAGCCTTCTGAAGCCTTCTGGGATAGGACCTAGCTGCTCAACACACACATTTTTAATGGTTAAGTTGGCCATGGTGATAGCAGCTAGCCCTATAAAGCTCCCAATTTCAATGATGTCGGGGAGCAGGGTGTGGGTAGCGCCCTGCAACTCCTGAACGCCGTGAATGGTAAGTAGGTTGGAGCCGATGCCTTCTATCTCGGCCCCCATTTGTACCAGCATCTTGCACAACTGTTGAATGTGGGGTTCACAGGCAGCATTATAAAGCGTAGTAGTGCCTTCAGCTAGACTAGCAGCCATGATGAGATTGGCTGTTCCAGTCACGGAAGTTTCATCCAGCAGGATATAATTGCCTTTCAGTGTTGTGGCTTCAACTAAGTAGGTATCCTCTTTGTCATTATAAGAGCATGTAGCTCCTAGCTTAAGCATTCCTACAAAGTGTGTGTCTAGTCGCCTTCTCCCTATTCTATCTCCTCCAGGTCTGGGTATTGTAACCTTCCCAAAACGTGCGAGCAGCGGGCCCAAAATCATCACGGATCCTCTAATTTTAGAGGCATGTTCCTTCAACATTTCGGTGTCTATAGAAGCTATGTTGAGATGAGAGGGGTCGAAGTGATAAGTGCCCTTGGAAGGATGTGTTATGCCAACGCCCAGTACTCTAAGTAGGGCAATCAATTTTTGGACGTCGGTTATATCAGGAACATTGTGGATGGTGACCGGGGAGGAGGTAAGTAACACAGCACAAATTACATGCAACGCTTCATTTTTAGACCCTTGTGGTGTGATGGTGCCTTGGAGTGGTTTGCCTCCCTGAATTCTAAATGTATTCACGATGCTTTTTGCCTTGTTTCCGCACTTCTGTTCGTTTTAGTGCCTCTATTCTTCTCCCTATGTACTGTGGAGAAGATATTCTGTGCTTTGAGCTTCTCAAAGTCAACTGTGAGTTTATTGCCTGCCAAGTACTTGATATTAGTTAGCAGTGTGTCACAATCTACATTGTCATTATTCCACTCGTTACTGAAGTTTTTCATCAACTTGACAATGCCAATTACCATTCTTTCTTGCTCTTCTTGCTCTTCTGTAAGAACTGCCTTTTGGATGAGGCGTTCTATGTTGCGGCCGTAGTTTTTGAATTTGATGGGCTCTTTAGTGTATGATGGCCGTTGCATTTTTTTATTAAGTATAGCTTTTTCTGGCATCGGATAAGGGCTATCCACATCCAAGGTATAGTCAGAAATGATAAACAGATCATCCCAGCGTTTTTGAATATTTTCTGCGCTATTCTTATTATTGGCGTCTAGTATCGCCATCAGTTTCAAAATGCTCTGAGCGTGTAGCGTTCTTTCAGCTTTGTCCTCTATCGCATCCATGGCTTCTACAAGCTTTTGAATATTTCTGCCGTACTCCTTTAAAATAAGTGGCTTTCGGGTAGCATTGTAGTCGTACATATAGAATGTATTTAGACGCCAAAAATAAGCGTTTAGGTTGGTTGTGCAGAAAGCGAGCCAAGAATTTCAAGCTTGGCGAAGCTAAGCAATAAAGTCTTTTCCCCAAAGTCAGCGAAATCGATCTTGGCCTTGCGGCCAGGGCCTGATGCATCTAGCTGGAGTACCGTACCCCGACCAAATTTGGGATGGGTTACCTGCATGCCCACCGCGATGTGGGTCGTGTCGCTGGGATGGAAGTCAGCAGGTACTGTAGAGCGTGCGTTCTGGGGGGACTGCTGCCGATTTTTGACAATGCTGTGCAGCAGCCGATGGGCATAGCTAGGATTGTCAGTAGCCTTCGAGCGATGCTGCCCACTGGTTTGCAAGTAAGCTGGTTCAATTTCTGCAAGGAAGCGGCTGGGTTCGCAGTGCTTGAGCCGGCCAAAACGATATCTGCTCAAGGCATAGGTCAAGAAAATTTTTTGTCGCGCACGGGTCACAGCTACGTAAAAGAGGCGGCGTTCTTCTTCCAGGTCGGCTTGACTCTCTAGCATCAGCTGTGAGGGGAACAGTGTTTCTTCCATACCTACAACGTAGACGTACGCAAATTCAAGCCCTTTGGCGGCATGGATAGTCATTAGCGTGATTTTGTCTGTATGCTCCTGGTATCCTTCATCAGCGCTGGTCAGGAGGGTCACTTCTTGTAAAAAGGCGGCCAAGCTTACATCTTCATTTTCAGTATTGGTAGTGAATTCTTTGATCCCGTTTAAAAGCTCTTGCACGTTTTCATACCGTCCCAACCCTTCTATAGTTTTGTCTTCGTACAACTCTTTGAGCAACCCAGAACGCTTAGCCATGTGGCTGGCAATTTCATACGCATCTTTTTGGGTCAATTCTGCGGCAATCTGCTGGATCATGGTGGCAAATTCCTCAATGTTGCTGCCTGCCCGACCGCCCAGGAAATTGGAGGCATTGCACACGACTTCCCAGAGAGGAATGGCATGGTCCGCAGCTCCTAAGACCATTTTGTCGATACTGCCGAGGCCAATGCCCCTTTTGGGCAGGTTGATAACACGCTTCAGGGCCTCTTCGTCATTGGGATTGATCAATAGGCGCAGGTATGCCAGCAGGTCTTTGACTTCTCTTCTTTGGTAGAAGGACGTGCCTCCAACGATGCGGTACGACAGGTTCATTTTTCGCAATGCTTCTTCAATGGCCCTAGACTGACTGTTGGTACGGTACAGTATAGCAAAATCTTTGTTATAGAGCTTTTGATTGACTCTGGCTTCAAAAATAGAGGTGGCCACCAGCCGACCTTCTTCGGCATCGGTAGCAGCCCTGATCAGACCCAAGGGTTCACCCCTATCGTTGTTTGTCCAAATTTCTTTCTGCAGCTGTGCTTTGTTGTGGCTGATGATGGAATTGGCGGCATGGACAATGTTCTGAGTAGAGCGATAGTTCTGCTCCAGCTTGATGATGTTCAGAGCTGGGTAGTCCTTCTCAAAATTGAGGATGTTGCGTATGTCTGCGCCGCGGAATGCATAGATACTCTGGGCGTCGTCGCCTACAACGCAGATATTTTTGTGCAGCATAGCAAGGTCTTTGACAATGGTGTATTGGGCTATGTTAGTGTCTTGGAACTCATCGATCAGGATGTACCGAAAGTACTCCTGGTACTTGCAGAGTACCTCGAGGTATTGGCTAAAAAGCTGGTAGGTATTGAGGAGTAAGTCGTCAAAATCCATCACTCCCGCCTTGAAGCACCGGCTGGCATACTTAAGAAATACTTCCCCCATGCGAGGTTTTCGGGCTATTTCATCATCTGTTTGGTAGAGGGTATTACGGGCATACGCCTGGGCAGTGATCAGGCAATTTTTGGCACTAGAAATGCGGGCGAACAAAACATTGGGCTTGTACACCTCGTCATCTAAATTCATCTCTTTGACGATCGACCGAAGCAAAGATCTGCTGTCGTCGGTGTCATAGATGGTGAAGTTGCGGGGATAGCCTAGGCGGGCTGCTTCTTTGCGCAAGATTCTTAAGAAGATGCTGTGAAAGGTCCCCAGCCAGAGGCTCTTGGCAGCCGGACCGACCATCTTTTCGATACGTTGGCGCATTTCATTGGCTGCTTTGTTGGTAAAAGTCAGGGCTAGGATGTTGAAGGGGGGGCTGTTTTTTTCTCCCAATAGATAGGCAATGCGGTGCGTCAGGACGCTAGTTTTTCCTGAGCCAGCCCCGGCAATAACCATGTATTGCCCTTCTGTACTAGTGACGGCTTCTTGCTGTGCTTTGTTGAGATAAGACAAGTCCATTGGGCGGTTGTGTGATTTACTGATTGATAGCAATTACTTGGCATTGCCACTTTTATTTGGATAAGTTAGTCGTCCTTCATCAAAGCCTGTTGCCTCGCTGGCAAGGCTCCACTTTTTTCCTGGGATGAAAAAAGTGGGTGGAAGAATCAGCTGCTGCTGAAAAATTTCTAAAATCCTTGCCCCAGGGCTACCTCATCTCGACCCGACCCTTTGGGCCTCCAACAGTAGATGGGTCTTAACGCCCTGTTCCTGCAGATTTCTTTACGAAATTTTCCGAAGGTGACACTAGCCTTTGGAAAAAGTTTGCAATTGCTTGGTACAAAGAGCATTGGTCGATTCTGATGGAGTGCGTCAATCTAGCATTAGTGTTTAAAAGGTATTTCCGGATTTGGTCAAGGGGAACTTTACTTGAATAAGTCAATTAATAAAACTTGTGTCTATGGTCTTTGATTTGGGCCAATGCTTCTAGGGCCTGTAGGACGTCATAGGGCTGCTTAATTTTTGCCAACTGTCTTAAACTCTGCTGGTGGGTTGTTACATCTTCTAAAGCTGCCACCATGTTTTTGGCAACTGCTTCTACGACCAGAACGCCATTGTCATCAGCCACTGTAGCCTGTGCCCCAGGTTGTAGTGCAAAAGCAGTACCCACAGCCTGCCGTGCCATGCCAGCACCTGGGAGGGTGTCGTCTTCAAAACGTAACTTCTTGACTTCTAGAAGCCTAGCCCCATGGCCGTATTGGATAGCTTTTTCTTCTAGGGTCGTTCCGCTGAGCTGCTGCAACTCGGCCATGATGGCGTCGGCTTTGTGGTTGTTTCTCACCTTAAGAGCAATTTCGTCGCGCACTTGCACCAGCGGGGCGGTACCTGGGGGTACGTGGTTAGTCATGACAGCCACCACATACTCGTTGTCTAGCTCAAAGACAGGGGATACGTGTCCCACAGCAGCATCATTGTAGAGCCATCGAACCAGCTCTCGGGCCTGAGTTAAGGGGCCTACTTGCTCATCATTTTTGCCTACTTGGACCTCATACAACTGTAATGCTTCTTGCGCAGCATACGTTTCTAATTCCGTTGCGTTCTTGACGGTACTGGCACAGTAATCCGCTTTCCTAAATAGCCGATCGCGGGCCAGGTCACCTGGCACTAACTGTTTTTCAATGACCGCAATTTCGTATTGCTTGGCTGCTTGTGGGTTGATGGCTGCTACTTTGTAAAGTTTGTGGACATTGCCTTCTTGGACAGGGCCTATGACCATCCCCTTTTTTAGTTGCGACTTTTGTATTGCTAGCGCACTAGGTAGTTGTTGGACGGTAAAACTGAAGTAAGACAGTGAGGGGTTCCCCTCAGTGTTAATTTTCGCAAAAACACGGTTGTCTTTGGCCTC
>DCSL01000024.1:0-1589 GCA_002325615.1 Amoebophilaceae bacterium UBA1467 | reverse complement strand
ACACGGTTGTCTTTGGCCTGGGCAAAGGATTTTTTTAGGGCTTGCAGCTCTTCCTGAAAGCCTTGCTCGTCCTCCTTGGTAGGAGTAATTGGAAAGGTGACATATTGTATGCCTCTACTTTCTTCTACTTGATAGGCACTTTTGTGTGCTACGAGATAGGCTTTTAGCATCGCATCAGTGACCTGTACTGCATCGTCTGGACGAGTGTAGTAAGGAACGTAGAGGCATTTGATGTGGAGCGTAGTCTGAGTAGCATCGTAATGGGCCTGTGCCTCCAAGTCAGTAACGAATGCACTCTGCATCATCAACTGGGTGAATTTCTCACGTTTCCTCAAGGCAGCCATTTCGCTTTCAAATTGGTGCCATTGCGCTTGTTGTGCTTCAGGCATTTGTGCTAATTTCTGGAGGTAACTGATGAGTTGCTGCTTGTCAAATTGCTTGGTCTCATGATTTTGAAAGGCAGCTTGTAGCTCTGGGTGAATGTGTTCTCCCTGTACCATGTCTATCAGCTCGTCTTCACTAGTTATCAGCCCCAGAACCCTGCATTCTTCTTGATAGGTGATTTGGGTAATGAGCTGATGCCAAGCTTGGTCCCTGATCAATGCTTCTTGTATACCCGTGCTGGTGGGAAGGAGCCGACGCAACTGTTCTACTTGGGTTTGGTATGCTTGGAGGGTAATTTTCTGGCCTGCTATTTTCCCCACATCTGTCCGGTTTTTGCCAGATAGTATAGCGCCAAGCTGTATCATATCTCCACCAATAAGAAATAGGATCAGCCCAATCGTTATAATACCTACTGCTAGGCCTGAGTGCCTGCGTATCGTGCTAATGAGTGCCATAAATTTGGTTGGTGATTTATTGCAGGATGCGAAAATACATATTCTCAGTGCTATCTGGCTTGAATAATTACAAGAGAGAAAGAAGTGACAATTGGACACCGGAAAGTTAATGCCCAACAAGAAGAAGACCAAGTGCCAAGAAAAAGGCTTGCTGTCAGCTGTAGAAGTCTCTATGGAAGCCTCGGACATCCTGGGCGCTCACCCTGCTCATCACCACACATGATGGGGGTCTAGTCACTGGCAGATGCCGATATTTCTATCAGCCTTATTAGTACCGCATTGCAATACTTCTTCCGAGGATTGCGTCCAAGAGCCCGAAAGGACCAACACGTAAAATCACCACAATTTGGTAGAAAATTTGCGGATATTTTACTATCTTGTGCGGATATTTTAGTGGGTACAAACTATTTATTACCCTATAAAAATTACGAAACTCGCAGTTGTTAGTTCTTAGCGCAGAAAAGAATTTCGCGTGTTAAAAAATAAGTATGCCAACCCTTATGGAAGTAATGAAGTTTATGCTAAGACATCGGACATTGCTGAGGCTTATCGCACTTAAAATGGCGAGCATGCTCGTCTTGTTTGTTCTGGCTAGTTGCGGGAGCAATTTTGACGAGCTTGAACAAGGGGAAGACGAACTTGCACAGGAACAAGCCCAGGTCTGGGAACAAGCACAGCAACTACGAGCAGCAGAACGTAGGGCAACAGCAGCTCAAGCACAGGTTTGGGAACAAGCACAGCAACTACGAG
>DCSL01000057.1 GCA_002325615.1 Amoebophilaceae bacterium UBA1467 | reverse complement strand
GTAAAGCCACGCTGTTTCACGTGTACAATGCAGCACATGTCCATTAACGCTGGCAAAAAATATTGTTGCTTTTTTCCTTTCCTATCGTTGTGGTGGGGCCATGGCCTGGATAGATCACTACTTCATCTCCTAGCGGAAATAGCTGTTGGTGAATACTTTGTAAAAGAAGTGCATAATCACCACCCGGCAAGTCTGTCCTGCCGATGCTGCCTCGAAACAAGACATCTCCTGAGAGACAAACTTGAGCTTGCTTATTATAAAGTGCAATATGGCCTGGTGAGTGGCCTGGCACATGGAGGACTGCCAGTGGTGTTTTGCCCAACTGTATCACATCGCTCGCCGAGAGCAGTTTTTCTGCCTCAATAGGCCTGTAGGCGGTGAAGCCATAACTCGGTGCGTATTGGATAGCTGCCTGCAATATGGGCACTTCCTGGTGATGCAAAGCGAGTTGGACGCTGTAGGTTGCTTGTACATACTGATTGCCCACTATGTGATCGATGTGGGCGTGGGTATTGATCAAGTGGGTGACTTGCAAGGCATGCTCCTCGATGAAGGCGCTCAGGACCTCTTGTTCCTGCTGCTCATAACACCCTGGGTCAACAATAGCACACGTTCTTGTATCGTCGTAGACGACGTAAGCGTTTTCTGCCAAGGCATTGAACGTAAAGCATTGGATGTGGAGCATCGGGTTTATGCTTGTGCGCGTTCCTCCATTTGCACATCTACATGGTGTGGTTTCTGAGAATCTAGAGTCATGAGATATTGCCCATTTTTAGGCTTCTCAACCTTCTCCATCTTTTTGGTTAAGTATCTGTGCTGCATGGCTTCCGGTCTTCACTGTGTCGATCATCTTCTCGATCTTACCGGCTGCATCAATGACAAAAGTAGTGCGTGCTGTTCCCCAATATTTCCAAAAACTAAACATAGACTTTTGTACCCAGGTACCATATTGCTCATGGATAATATGGTCTGAATCAGCAATAAGTCGAAAGGGAAGTTGATTTTTTTCAATAAACCGTTTGTGAGCCGCTGCACTGTCTGTGCTTACACCGACTACTTCATAGCCTGCCTGCTGCAAGACTTCGTAATTATCCCTTAAGCTACGCGCTTGTGCTGTGCAAAATGGCGTATTGTCTTTAGGGTAGAAGTAGAGCACTAGCTTCTTGCCAGCAAAGTCAGCCAGCTGAATGGTTTGGTTGTCCTGGTCTTTGCCTATAAAAGCAGGTGCTGGTTTGTTAATTTGTAGCGGCATGGTCGTTGGTGCTATCAGGGTGTTGCTGGCTTTTAGCGCAATGTGTGGTGCAATAACCAAGGCTACAATAGAAGAAAGTTTGATGAGAATGTTCATAGAAGGTCCAGAGGTATCTTTAAAGGGATCTCCCACAGTATCGCCTGTTACAGAAGCTTTGTGGGCTTCTGATCCTTTGTAAAACATCTCTCCATTGATTTCAACACCCTTCTCAAAAGACTTCTTGGCATTGTCCCAAGCCCCTCCTGCATTGGCTTGAAATAGGGCCATTAACACCCCGCTCACTGTTAGGCCTGCCAAGAAGCCACCTAAAACTTCTGGTCCAAAAACAAATCCTACCATAATGGGTGTGACAATGGCCAAAGCTCCAGGCAGTAACATGGCTTTGAGCGCTGCTTTTGTAGCAATGTCTATGCACTTATCATACTCAGGCGGTGTTTCTCCTTGCAAGATACCTTTGATTTCTCTGAATTGTCTTCTTACCTCATGCACCATGGCCATGGCTGCTCGGCCTACTGCACTGATAGTCAGGGCAGAGAAAAGAAAAGGAATCATGCCCCCCACAAATAAGCCAGCCATTACAGGCGCTTTGTAAATGTCTATACTCTGAATGTTGGCAGTACGTACGTAAGCGGCAAAAAGGGCCAGAGAAGTCAAAGCAGCCGAGGCAATCGCAAACCCTCTTCCGGTGGCTGCTGTAGTGTTACCTACTGTATCCAGAATGTCAGTTCTTTGTCGTACTTCCTGCGGCAATCCACTCATTTCTGCAATCCCGCCTGCATTGTCCGCAATAGGCCCAAATGCATCAATAGATAGCTGCATGGCCGTGGTAGCCATCATGCCAGCCGCAGCGATGGCTACCCCATAAAAGCCTGCAAAATGAAAAGCACTATAAATGCCCGCAGCAAACAGCACCATTGGTAGTGCTGTAGAAAACATGCCTACACTTAAGCCTGCAATAACATTGGTTGCAGGGCCTGTGTAGGATTGTTTAACAATAAAGCGCACTGGTCTCTGGTCCATGGCCGTGAAGTATTCGGTAATCATGCTGACCAGAGCGCCGACGGCTAAACCCGTTACCACAGCGTAAAAGACATCTATTGCTGCAAAAGACTGCCCGCGCATAGCCAAAGTAGCTGGCAGCATTTTGGGAATCAGAAAGTAGGCAAGCAACCCTGTGAGTAACGTGGCTATCCAGTTACCCTTATTCAGTGCTTGTTGCACATTGCCGTTTTCTTTAATGCTGACGAAAAGAGTAGCGACTAATGACACTATAATTCCTGAGGCACCAATAAACATAGGTAGTAGCATAGGAGCAAGGCCCCCTAGCTTGTCCGGTGCTTCGATCTCGCTGCCCAGTACCATCGCTGCCAGGATTGTCGCTACATACGAGCCAAATAAATCAGCGCCCATGCCTGCTACATCGCCTACATTGTCCCCTACATTGTCAGCAATCGTGGCCGGATTTCTAGGATCGTCTTCAGGAATGTCTGCTTCCACTTTGCCTACAATGTCAGCGCCTACATCGGCCGCTTTGGTATAAATGCCGCCTGCCACGCGTGCGAACAAGGCAATGCTTTCTGCGCCCAGCGAAAAGCCTGTCAACGTTTCCAAGGCCAGTGCCAGTTCGGGCCTGTTGGTGCTGACAAGACCCTCTGGCAAGAAGTACGAAAAAAATAGGATAAACAGGCTACCTAAACCCACCATAGCTAGCCCTGTAACGCCCATTCCCATGACTGTGCCGCCAGCAAAAGAAATCCTGAAGGCTTTGGCCAGGCTGGTACGTGCTGCCTGGGTAGTTCTTACGTTGGCTTTCGTGGCAATCTTCATGCCTACCCAGCCTGCTAGGGCAGAAAATATGGCGCCCGTAACAAAAGCAACCACTATGAGTGGGTGCGTATGGTCGCTGTTAGTACTCAAATAAGCCAAAAAGAGCGCGGTGATACCTACAAAGTAGCTGATGATTCTATATTCTGCTTTGAGAAAAGCAATGGCACCTTGGGCAATGCTGTGCGCGATGGCCTTCATCTCTGCTTCGCCAGGGTCCTGCTTAGCTATCCAGGCAGCTTGTAGGGCAGTATAGACCAAAGCTAAGACGCCCAGCAATGGCAAGAAATAGGTTACAATATGCATGTATGTAAGTGTTGAAGTGGGTAAACTCGTGCTGCCATCGATCTTGAATACAGGAAAAAAAGAAGGTTGTTGGGGTGATGGAGCCCCCTGCCGGGATCGAACCAGCGACCTACTGATTACAAGTCAGTTGCTCTACCAGCTGAGCTAAGGAGGCGTAAACCTGTCAAAAGTAAAGCGCTTATCTGCAATTCCAAAACGCAAAGACCGGTTTTCTTTCACTAGGCCTACCAATACATAAGCATTACTTACATTCACTTCTTCTATTTGGCCGATTCTTTGACCTCAGGAAATGTGAGCACAAACTCTGTGAAAGATTCTTTTCCTTGTTTTGATTTACATATAATGATGCCACCCAATGCTTCCATAACAAGTCTACAGAAGGCTAAACCAATGCCCATGGCGTCCTTTGCTGTCGTGAAGAAGGGGTCAAAAATATATGGCAAAGCCTCTTTGGCAATACCAGCACCATTGTCTTTCACATGAAGTTTGTTGTTGGCTATCCATATCTGTACAATACAATCCTTCTGGCTATGCTTGTAAACATTCTCTACTAGGTTGAAGAGAATGTGGTGCATATAATAGGCTGATCCATAGACTTGGAAGTCTTCATCCAGATTAATCAATAGGCTACTTTTTTGGTGCAAATTTAGTCCATAAAGGGTCAAGGCATCGGTCACACACGTTTTCATAGAGAGTATTTTGAAATCATCCGTATTGATGTTCTTGCATAGGGTAGCCAGCATCCTATTGATATCCTGTACACCTCGTTCGCTATTACGCATTAGGCCATCCATCGTCTCTTTAAGAGACAAGTGGACTCTTTTGTCTATTTTAATCAGCAACAGTTCCCGGCCGTCGTCGGTGGGCAATACTTGATCTACATGCATCTGCTTTTCAAAGAATTGGATAGAACTGGCGTAAGCCTTGTTCACTGCTAATATATTCCGCATTTCAGCGCTTACTACTCTGCCGAATAATTCTAGGGTCTCCATCCGTTTATCTTCCTCTTTTGCTCTTCTTCTACAGAAGAGCAAGCCTATTGATGTAGAAAAAATACATGTATAGGTTAGCTGGTGCATAGTTACTGAGTCCATGCTAAAAGGAGTAATATCCCCCAGGACATAAAAGAATACATGATAGAGTATTGCTCCCAGACCCACACCTAGAACGGCAAGTATGATGCCACTCAGCCAGTCTACTACAGCACTTAGCATGATAATGGCCAGTGCCACGTTGATCAGCCACTTTGTGGTACCACCCATGATGAGGAAGGAGAGGGTAGTACTGAAGGGAAGAACGTACATAACAGTCGTGTGCCAGTAAGCAGGAAAGTACTTGAGTGCCCTTACTGGCCAGTGGTTTTTAAGGAGTAGTGGGATGCAAGTCACAACCCCCAGGAAACGAATTGTAGTCAAGGTGTTGCAGCGGTATACTTCTCCATCTGTCCACATGAAATAAGGCAGGATGTAATTGAGGCAGAGGAAGGCAGCAAAAGTAGTGTAGGGAGCACCATACTTACTGACTCTTTTTTGGGAGTACCTGACGATGTTCTTGCCTATAGGAATACAGGCAGATAACTTTGCTTGAATAGCTATCCAGGTGGATTTGCTAGATGGCTTTACTGCTTGCTTGTCTTCGTAGGCTACGGACATACCGCCGCTCTGTTGTCTGAAATTCAGAACAAAGAAGAGGATAAAATTGACAATGACGCTTAACAACACTGCTAGCTTTTCCATACTTTCATCTAGCTAATCCCATTTACCGTATAGACGCAATGCATGGCAAACAGACTTATGGTGTGGCACAGTACACCAATACTGTTGGCCCCTTCGTTTGTTGCGCCTGATTGAAAAATGTTAGCCTAGCTACCTCCTGCCCAACATACATGACCGAGCGTTATCCATCAAGCCTTGATAGGAGTTATGGATGTTACAGCCGCTAGTACTTTTCACATAAAGTGCCTAAGACAAGAAACAGACCTCATGATGACTATACTGTATGAGAACAACGGCGGACATCCCGGATTCGGGACATTTTTAAAAAGGTGAGATAGTGCTTAGCGACTAGAAGGGGAGGTCGTCTTCCTCGTTGGCCGCTGCTGCCATGCTGTTTGTAGAAATATTTTCTTCTCTAGGGATCTGGCTGCTTCCCGGGGCTACTGCCTCTATGCGCCATGCTTGTAGAGCGTTGAAGTACTTCGTTGCTCCCTCAGGGTTTACCCATTTCCTCCCTTTCAGGTTGAAGCTAATCTCAACCTCTTGACCCAGTTGGAAGCTGTCTAGTAGGTCGCATCGATCTTGTATTAATTCAAAAGAAATATATTCCGGATATTGTGGGTTTTCTGCATGTTCAAGAATAAACACCCGCTTCTTAAAAGTGTCTGAAACTTGCTGCGTTGCTTGCATTTCGAGTAGCTTACCGATTACTTTCATCCCAATTATTTTGAAAATGTGGCCAAAAATTTCCTTTCGCTCGAAGGCTCTAAAAAATACCTGGCCTAAGATAAATCGCCTTTAGCACAATGACAATACCTGTGCTAAACAATAGGATTTGAGAGTGCTTTGGGCTTTTTTTGTTTCCACTGCTGCACCAATAAGGTGGCTGAAAAAAAGCAACCAGCTGTGGTAGCCATTGCCCCAGCCATAGAACCGTTAACCCATATGGCTAGGTAATACCCACCCACAGCAGTCAATATACCTACTAGTGAAGCAATCATTAACATTTTGGGCAAACGCTGGGTGAGCAGATAAGCAGTGGCTGGAGGTCCTACCAAAAGTGCTACAACGAGGATAGCGCCTACGACCTCAAAGGCCGCCACCGTGGTGAAAGAGGTAGCGCCCATCAGCAAATAGTGCCACAAGGCAGTATTCATGCCGATGCTAGTGGCAAAAGAAGGATCAAAGGTGGTAACAGATAACTCTTTGTAGCTGAGTAGGATAAAGCCCAGATTGGCTAACAGCATTACAACAAGTATGTAAACAGCCCTCGGGCCTAGGTTGATGCCTCCTGGCCCTACCCATGTGTCAAGGGGTACATAAGCTATCTCACCGTACAATATACAGTCTGGGTCCAGATCAATATTTTTACTAAAAAAGGAAATGAGAATGATGCCTAGTGCAAATAGCCAAGTGAAGTTGATACCAATGGAAGCATCTGACTGCAGTCTGACTTGTCTATGCAAAAATTCCATCAACAGGGTAGCCAAAATACCTACACTACCCGCTCCTATGAGGACCACCAACGAAGTCTTAGAGCCAGCTAGCAAAAACGCAATGACAATACCTGGTAAAACTGCGTGGGCGATTGCATCGCCCATCATAGCTGCTTTTCTAAGCACTAAATACATACCAATCAAGCTACAGTTAACGGCAGCCAGTGAGGCAACAAGTATGGTCCAAATTGTTTCCATGATCGATCCTGTTCTTTATTTTTAGAGTGCAGTGTCAACATTTTTAGAGTGCAGTGTCAACTAATGCAAAAGTATCCAGCTTACGTTTATTTTTTTAGGTAAGCAAAAAACGAGGCCTTAAGCCAACTTAGAGGTACTGACAAGGCGCCCGAAATAAAAAATTAGGCGCCAGCAACAGAAAAAAATATGTCAAGTGCTGGAATAGTACCGAATACCTCAACTTCTTTGAGAAGCGGTTGAGGTACAGAACTCCTTTGTATTGACGATCCCCAAATGAACTCCAAATGGGGCGGGGGAGTGTGGAGCTGGTCAAGTGTTACAAAAAGAGCAACTAATGCCCAGTATACAGATCAGAACGACTGTTTGGAGAATAAGATATTTGCGCAAGAGCGCTACTTAATTAGAAGTATTCACTACTTCTACTGCAGAACGGATTCCCAAAGAGACGCTGCTTGGGCTTGCACTGAGAAGTACCAGTTCGTCCATGAATAGGTTCTTACGACAGGTAGAAGACTATCCTAAACGCGATCTATTCTGCGGCTTCTTCCATGTTCCAGAGAATCACTTTGCATATGGCGGAAAGTCCGACAATTGTGTAAATGACTCGCATGAGGGCACCTTGTCCAAAAATGCTTTGCACCAAGTCGAATTCAAAAAGTCCAACCAGTCCCCAGTTTAAGCCTCCAACGATCAGTAGAACGGTTACAATGCTATCGAACACTTTCATATGTATTTTTTTAAGGGTGAATTCCTCCCCCAAGAAAAAGTATTTTTTTCGTTTTTGCAAAATTTAATTTGAAACTGCCGTTAACTCAGCATATTTATGCCTTAATTCTGGCTATGTTTTTCAACATATTACTTATTTTGGAGCAATGCCTAAGGAGGATAGGTACTGATCGAGAAAAACCAAGCGTTACTCGGGGTTATTATCCCGGCTCGCATAGTTGTTGACTCTGCTTCTGGTCGATTTAACAATCCCCAAAAATTCGTGTAAAAAGGACATTGACGTCACTGCTTTTATCAACCAGCAACCTACAGTGCTTAGGAGTAATGCTGAGTGCTTTGCGGATAGCTATGTTTTAAACAGTATTGCGTGTAGAGGAATCGATGAAGTATGCTTCCCCGGGCTATTGTTGCCACGGTCGGCTATGCTTTCTCAACCCTAGTGATGGCGCTGTTGCGTTAGGTTGGTGCAAAAGATCTTTTTAGGGAACACGCGGAGTTGCTAGAAGGGGCTGGAAAAGAGGTCAGGCATGTCAGGATAAAAAACTTGGCAGACATTGGCCAAGCAGTCCTACAAACGTTGCTGCAAGAAGCCATGTTACTGAATGAGACGGAGAAGAATCGCAAAGGGCTAGCAAGGGCTATCTCCGTAGGCAGCCTACTTGAATCCATTGTTATGAAGTTTGGTCGGTTAGAAGCAAGCGCACTATCCCAGGTGGCTTGGGATTTACCTGAAGATTCGCCGGCCACTCAAGCCCTGCTAGGTAAGTTGCCTCCACGCACCCAAGTCCCTGCTGTTCATATAGGGTGCTCTGTATGGACCGATCGTAGTTTTGTAGGCAAAGTGTATCCTCAAGGTACCCCTGCTAGGGACTTCTTAAAAATATACTGCCAGCAGTTCAACACCGTAGAGCTCAATACAACATTTTATAGCATCCCCTCTGTAGAGAAAGTGAAAAAATGGAAAGAAGCAGCCACCCCAGGCTTTCAGTTCTGCCCCAAAATCCCTCAAAGCATCAGCCACAGCAACAACATGGATAAGCAACGGCACCTCCTAGACATTTTTCTAGAGGCCGTACTCCATTTTGAGCAGGCATTAGGCATGACTTTTATGCAATTGCCGCCCTATTTCAAGCCCATCAGTATGCAAGCACTACAGAAGTTGCTCACACATATTCCCAAAGAGTTCCCTCTGGCTGTTGAGTTGAGACACCCACTTTGGTTTAGTGATGAAGTAGCACAGCAAGAACTGTTTTCTTTCTTGCAAGCGCACGGCATTGTAGCGGTGATCACCGATGTGGCAGGTAGGAGAGACGTCTTGCACCAAACGCTGACAACGCGAGAGGTATTTATTCGTTTTACAGGCAATAACCTGCATGCTACTGACTATATGCGAATTGACGCATGGGTAGCAAGGCTCCATCTGTGGCTTGAACAAGGACTATCAAGCATCTATTTCCTTTTGCACGAACCAGAGAAGGCACTTTGCGCAGACTTGGCGGTGTATATGATTCGGCAGCTCAACAAGTTGGAAGGAGTGCAGCTATCGCCGCCCAGCTTAGGAGGTAAGCAGACAGTGCTGGCCTATGAATAATTGTCCAAGATGCTCGACGTTGCAGCTAACATTGGCAGTAGCCATGCTTGGCAATAAATATCTGAATAAAAAATACGAGATGAAATCATTGCAAAATGATTGGTTAATTCAGCGTAAGCAAGCCAATAGCTATCAAAACTACCTCTTGCTGTCTTGACTGCGTCAATATCTTCAGAATTAAATCCTGTATTTCTATTAAAACTTTCCAACCCCTGGACTTTGCTAACTACAACTATGATGTAGGGTCAGGAAAGACCAAGTGCGTTTTCGTCTATAGACTCCCTGGGATTTATTATGTCCCATGCTCAATAAAAGTGAGTAAATGAATGACTATAAGGGGTTATAGGCCTCCTATAGAAGCTCGATCGATGTATCGGAAAATGGTAGTTAGTAGACCCTGGCATCATTGATATATTTACTTATTTAAAAAAACATCACATACCTTCAATTGCTCTCACTTCGATCTATACAGGTAAATTCGGAAATATTGAAAAGATTGAGGACTG
>DCSL01000019.1:10871-17282 GCA_002325615.1 Amoebophilaceae bacterium UBA1467 | reverse complement strand
GCCCTATCAACAGCTCACCTAGTGTCTAGCTGCTTTTTTAAGTCGACTACTAATGGTCCTACCAATGCTTGTGATCAGAACGAAGGCTGCTAAGATCGCTTCTACAGGAGAGCAGCAAGCGTTCTAAGTGCAGCCAAGAGTTTTACCTCTGAACCTATAGTAGTAGTCACTGCACCTTGCTAAGTAAGAGAAATTGTACTTACTTTCGGGAAGGCCTGATTTTAGACTATTGCAAATAGTAAAGGAACTCCCCCTTTCTAACCTACAGATGAGCATTTTTCGGCATTTTGCGATAGTGTAGATTTGTGTATACTTAGCATCAAAGATAAACTTCGAGCGTGTGAGTCAAAAAACAAAATTGACACTTCGGCTTGTTGCCGTAATGATTGTTCTCTTAGCATTGGGAATGCAACTACAGTTTGTGATCATCCCAGCCCTAAGTACTTATAAATTTTGGCTCGCTGTCGGGGCTTTTGCCTTGCTACTTATAACCGGCCACTGATGGCTCTTTTATAAATGAATAGTTTAGCCACTTACGCCAAAAATCGTAGTGGATAATGCTGGGCTTTTTTCTGTCTTTGCACCATGCCCTAGAGGGCCAAGGTGTCCTGTGGAGCTATTTTTTTTCTTACGCCTAGACCTAAAATTTGTAAGCGAGAAAACGCATGGAATTCAAATAGTTATGGAAAAAATATCATATTACACCGAGGCAGGGCTGCAGAAGCTTAAGGATGAGCTCCATGCGTTGAAAACAAAAGGAAGAGCAACGGTTGCAGAGCAGCTGGCCGAGGCCCGAGACAAGGGGGATTTAAGCGAAAATGCTGAATATGATGCCGCCAGAGATGCTCAAGGCCTGCTAGAAATGAAAATAAGTACGCTAGAACAAATAGTTGCGAATGCCCGTGTCATTTCAAAAGCGGACGTTGATACTTCTCAGGTCTCCATCTTGACTACGGTAAAAATCAAGAATACCAAACAAGGGCAAACATTTACTTACACTATTGTTGCTCAGGAGGAAGCAGACTTAAAGGCAGGCAAAATATCTATTGAATCTCCCATTGGCAAAGGACTACTCGGAAAAAAAGTGGGAGAAATGGCAAGCATTGATGTGCCCGTTGGAAAGCTAGAATTCGAAATTCTTGAAATTGGGCTATAGCACTTGTGGCACAAGCAGCTGCCTAACACAACTAAAAATTCACTTGTCATGTCCTAATAGATGGCCCATCACTACCTGAAATGGCGAGCATATTCACTCAAATCATCAACAGAGATATTCCAGGCTATATCATTGCTGAAGAATCAGATTATATTGCCTTTTTAGACATTCACCCCCTGGCAGTAGGCCATACCCTGGTGGTACCTAAAAAGGAGATAGATTATTTGTTTGACCTGGATGATACGGTGTTCACTGGGCTCATGGTTTTTACAAAAAAGGTGGCTATAGGCATGCAGCAGGTAGTCCCCTGCTTGCGAGTAGGCATGGCAGTAGTGGGCTTAGAAGTCCCTCACGCACACATCCATCTCATTCCACTCAACGACCTATATGATATTGATTTCAAAAAACCAAAGCTCCAACAGAGTCAAGCAGTGCTTAGCAGCATGGCCAATCAACTACATGCTGCCATAGCAGACTGACTGCTCCTTGCTCCTCACTGTACAGGAAAGCTGAAATAAGTATTGAGGAAAGGTTCCTTCCTTAAGTCCGAAATGCCACCATTTTTCTTCAAGAGACCTAAAAAGTGACTTTGTATACCCCTATTTATACAAGCTAGCAGGTTAGCATCGGTTGGCTATACGCTATTTAGAACAACCCACAAGCTAATGCTGCTCGTACTGAATACCCGACGATCAAGACTAGTTTACGTATATTCGCCTGTATTACTTGATTTTTTTCAGTGCGCATTTCAAGCACCCACATAACCTCCAATATGGAAAATTATCCTTGGCTGCAACACTATCCTAAGGCTGTATCGCCTACGATTGATCCTGACCGTTACCAATCACTTGTCAGCTTGTTCGAGGAATGTTTTTCAAAATATCAAAGCCTGCCCATGTGTGAAAACATGGGCAGGATGATCACTTACCGCGAAGTAGACAAACTTTCTAAGGCTTTTACTGCCTATTTACAAAAGTATACGAGTTTGAAACCTGGCGACCATATAGTGATTCAGCTGCCCAACCTACTGCAATATCCTATCGCGCTATTGGGCATACTCAGGGCAGGCATGGTAGTGGTCAATATGAATCCTTTGTATACCTCCTATGAAATGGAGCACCAGCTCCGAGACTCCAAGGCCAAGGCCATCGTCTTACTGGCTAATTTTGCGCACAACCTAGAGAAAATATTATCTAAAACTGCTATACAAACAACCATCATCACTGAAGTAGGAGATATGCTGGGTAGACTCAAGGGCCCTCTAGTCAACTTTGCGGTCAAGCATATTACACGGCTCGTCCCACGTTATGATTTACCCCAGGCCATTGCCTGGAAGAAAGTACTGCGGGCAGGGCAACAGGCAAGCTTTCATCGAGTAAGTCCACGCAACAACCAAACCGCTTTTTTACAATACACAGGAGGTACCACAGGCGTATCCAAAGGTGCAGTGCTTACGCATCGGAATATTGTAGCCAACATAGAGCAGATGGCTTCTTGTATGCGCGTAAAGCTGCAAGAGAAAAAGGAAATAACCATTACCCCACTCCCACTTTACCACATCTTTTCTCTAATTGTCAACTTGCTCGCTATGATGCAACTAGGAGCCAAAAATGTACTGATTACCAACCCCAGAAATATAAAGGGCTTTATCAAAGAGTTGCGCAAGCATCGTTTTACGTGTATCTCAGGGGTCAATACACTGTTCAGTACGCTACTAACACACAAGGAGTTTTCCTCCCTTGATTTTTCTAGCCTCAAGGTTGCCCTGGCAGGAGGCATGGCAGTCCACAAGGCAGTGGCCAAGCAATGGGAAGCAATAACTGGTACTCCTTTGGTAGAAGGATATGGCCTGACAGAAGCCTCACCTGCGGTAACTTGTAACATGTTAGATGGCACGCATCGCATAGGTACTATTGGTATTCCACTACCAAGTACAGTAGTAAAAATAGCAGATGACGATGGCAAAGAAGTGGTCTTCGGCATACCAGGTAACTTGCTTGTCAAGGGGCCGCAAGTAATGCAAGAATACTGGCAGCAACCTGAAGAAACAGCCCAAGTATTTGTAAAAGACTGGCTCCAAACGGGTGATATAGCAGTGATGGACCAAGATGGGTTTATTAGTATTATTGATCGCAAGAAAGAAATGATTAATGTATCTGGCTTTAACGTATATCCCAATGAAATAGAAAATGTGGTAAGCGAACACCCTAAGGTACTAGAGGTAGGCGCCATTGGTGTGCCAGACCAAAGTGGCAAAGAAGAGGTAAGACTATACGTTGTAAGGAAAGACCCCCAATTAACAGCAGAAGCGTTAATTGCTTACTGTAGAGAACGGCTCACCAGGTACAAAGTGCCCAAGCATATTGTTTTCAGGGATAGTATCCCCAAATCAAATGTTGGCAAGATTTTAAAAAGAGTACTGAAGGAAGAAGCCATACAAAGTACAACAAGCCGAAGCACGTAAACTGTTACACTTTTGGCAATTGTGCTTCCACAATGCTTACACACCTTTGGGGTTATTGATTGTTTTTTGTGCTTAAGCACAAAAAATCACCGTAACTTCGTTATGACTGCTGCTCTATTGTATAGATTTTGACAATCATCCAACACATCAAACAAAATATCTTTCCCCTATTAGTTATAGTATGGGGTTTTTTTATTACAGGCTGTCGAGATTTTAAAGATTGCCGCACCCCCTACAAGTCTTTTGTGGCAGTACAATTCATCCCCATCAACAAAGACGATACCGCTACCACCAACGAAGCAATCCGGGAAGTACTGCGGCAGTGCCCTGCGAACAAGTTTCGCCCGATAGACTTGGAGCCCGATGCCAATTCTGTGATTATTCCTATTCCTTCTAACACTTCTCCTGATACCCTGACGATCCACTACCAGAAGGAAGCAGTACTTCCCTCCCACCAATGTGGTTGTGCATATAAATATACGCTCAAAAAAATAACGTCTACTTTTAACGGAAAGTACAAGATCATCAACAAGGAGTTAAGTACACTCAATGACTCAGCTATTGACGTCCAGATATATCTCTAGCGTTTTCCTCTGTCTAGGGATACTTGTAAGTAGCTTGCCCACATGGGCCAAGACGCGGTATTGGCCTACGGGTGTCCAGTTGGGCATGGATGTATTCCGCCCTTTCCAATACACGTATTATGAACGCCAAGGTACTCCGTATGAGCTGAATACTTCTATAGATTTTGCAAGGTGTATTCTTGAAGGAGACTACGGGTGGGGTCATATCCACTGGAAGGGATACAACAAAAAAACGCGTACGCCATCCTCTTATACGAGCGATGGGCAATATTTCCGAGTGGGTCTAAACTATAACTTGCTCCAGGACACCCCGCATAAAAATATGGCTTTCTTGGGGTTTCGGTATGCCAGAAATTTCTTTCAGGACCACCTTGTCAGCAAGGTGCGCCATGATAGCGAAGGCCCGATCAAAAATCGGAATGTTCCTATAGATAGCAAGCAGCACAACGTGAAGGCACGCTGGTTTGAAGCAGTGGCTGGAGTAAAAGTCAAGGTCTGGAAGTTGCTGTATGCGGGTGGCACTCTGCGCTACAAATTCGGTCTTCGCATTGACCAGGCTGACTCCCACGTCCCCTATGATGTACTCGGCTGGGGTTTAAATGATCAAGAGGAGGCTTTTGGCTTTAACCTCTACCTCTCCTTACGCATCCCCTTTGTACGTAATACAATGCCTAGTAACCCGAAAGAGTAGCCAACCTATGCCCCAACCAAGTCAGGTTTATACGATACTACTTGAAGTAACTAAAACTGTGTTGTGAATCTAGTTGCACCAAGAACTGGTATATCAATGCAATGACATGCTCTATGTCTTGCTTATGTACCATCTCTACGGTTGTATGCATGTATTTAAGCGGCAAGGAAATCAGCCCAGAAGCTACCCCTGCGTTAGAATAAGCAAAAGCATCTGTATCAGTGCCTGTACGGCTTGAGGAAGCTTGCCTTTGAAAAGGTATTTTGTTCTTCTGAGCTACTTCAATGAGCATTTTTAGCACATTATGCTGCACTGAAGGAGCATGGCTCAAAGCTGGTCCCTTGTTGCAGGCAATATCTCCTTGTTTGATTTTATTGTAGAGTGGAGACTGGGTATCGTGTGTCACATCTGTAACAATGGCTAAATCAGGTTTGAGACGGTGGGCAATCATGGATGCCCCATGGAGCCCTACTTCTTCTTGCACTGCGTTGACAATATAAAGCCCAAAAGGTAGTTTCTGTTTGTTCTCATGGAGCTTCCTCACTACCTCAGCAATCATAAAACCACCTATTCTATTATCGAGACCACGGCCTACCAAGAAATTTTGGTTAAGCGTAATTAAATCCGCATCAAAAGTCACTACAGAGCCGACGTGGATACCTAGCGCCTCCACTTCTTCTGCTGAACTACACCCACAGTCTAGCACGATCTTTTCCATGTCAAATTTGGGGGCCTTTTCTCTATCCTCGCGCACATGAATGGCTGGCCATCCAAAGACGGCAGGTATCGTGCTATTGTCAGTATGAACCTTAGCACGCTGAGATGGTGCAATTTGGTAGTCAGAGCCACCGTTGCGAATCACATAGATGTACCCCTCTTTCGTAATGTAATTCACGAACCAAGAAATCTCGTCAGCATGAGCTTCAATCACCACTTTATAGGCTGCTTGAGGGTTAATAATACCTACTACCGTGCCATAAGCATCTGTCAAGCAATCATCTATATAAGGATCAAGATAGTCTAGCCAAATCTTTTGGCCAGCTGTTTCGTAGCCTGTAGGCGAGGTATTGTTAAGGTATTTAAACAAGAAGGATTCACTTTCTCTGTGCATGTTTCAAATCATATTTAAAGTTATCAATAAGTAAAAAGTTGAGCGCACTCATGCAAAAAGGCTAACTCAACTACTCATCTTCTGTCTATTCTTGCCAAGGATTATCTCGCTATCATTCTTCTCACTTCGCAGGCTCCTGGAAACTACCTTTATAGTACACAGGTTGCCCGTATTTGTCTTTGGTTACCACATAAACCATCTCGGAAAAAGGCAGCACCAAGCTTTGACTATGATTGATCCTGTTGTCAACATTTTCCGATTCTTCATCTCCTTCTTCAGGCAAGTTATTACTGGGTTGCATGGTGTGGGGGTGGGTGTAGGTCATGGTGGAAAATTGGAGCTCAGTCTTACCATTTTTCTCGACAAAGTTTGCCAAAACCACTTGCGGCATCAACTTTTTAACAT
>DCSL01000019.1:8713-10825 GCA_002325615.1 Amoebophilaceae bacterium UBA1467 | reverse complement strand
AACTTTTTAACATGCAGCAAAAATAAGTTGGACCTTTCGGAATGACTATAAATTTGCCCTGATACTCTCTCACAGGCATTACTTCTTTCGGACCAGTACAGTATGGAGAGATTTGCACCATACCTCGTGTTCAAAAGTACGGTGCTCGGTGCTATTTCTATAACTGTGTCGGGTACATTATACTCTGCATATTGCCACGTACTGCTTACTGTAAGGGTTTCTTGGGCTGCATCGTAGTAGCATATTTCCCGCAACGGCCAGCTTGTTGTCTCTAGAAGTATCAACCCCTTGAGTCGGCCTTCTTCATGAATGGAACAGGCAGCACTTCGCGACTGCATCTGCTGCCCTGACAAGCTACTACGATGATAACTCTTCACAAGATTCCAGGCTTTTTCTTTATACCGGTATAGCGTTATTGTTTGTCCGTTTACGATACCTACATACAAACTCTGTTCCTGGATAGAGCCAGCCGGAAAAGCGAAGAATGATTCTTGGTTGGTTATGCCGGGGAAGTTTGCTATGTACTCACAAGTAAGCCCTCCCTCTGACGACTGGGTAAACTTACAGCACCTTCCCGTGAATTCTAAAACATACACCGCCTCTTCAGAGGGCACATGACAAACGATGACTCTCTCAACATCTAAAGATGGTAATGCGGTGCCCATCGCTGCTGCCTTGTCCCAGACTAGCTCCCACTTGGTGATGTCTTCAACAGGATTGGTGGTGCACCGATCACACTGACTAAAAGCTATCAAGAGTAGCGCGAAATTCCAACAAGCAAGTAGTTTGCGTAGCATGTGACTGGATCTTCAAGCGTGATTTTATGAATTCAAATTCAGCATAGTGTAACTAAAACCTAGAGCTTGGTCTTAAGTAATGAGGATCATTGAAGAGTCGGAGTTGAACAAAACGCGGGGCCGGAAGGTAGGCACTATGACCCTTATTTCCTATCGAAGATGCCATACTAGTCTCTAGGCGCTATCCTTGAGTGCTCCGAGTGCTTTGTCTATTGTATAGCACCCAATGCCCTCCTCACCAATCACATCAAATAGCTCCACAGCCCTCCTGGCCAAAATCTCCTCTTCTATCTGCTCTGCTACGAACCATTGCAAAAAGTTGAACGTAGAGAAGTCTTTGACAGCAAAGCAGTGGTCGACCAAATGGTGAATAGATTGTGTTACCTTAACTTCATGGACGAGTGCTAGCTCAAAGACTTGTCTAAATGCTTTGAACGTATGCTGAATCTCAGTTATTTCGGGATGTATGGCATGCCCTCCTGCGTCGTTGATATAGTGGAACAGCTTTAATAGGTGTTTTCTCTCTTCTTCAGCATGGTGATACAAAAACGCTGCTGCATGCTTGTAGCCTTGGGTGTCACACCAAGAAGCCATGGCTAAGTAATGCGCCGATGACCTGCCTTCCATACCTACCTGCTGGTTGAGTAGCCGCTCCGTTGCTAGGCTCAAAGAACACTTCAATCGGTCTATGTTTTCCATAACAAATGCTTTTGATACTTCCGCCTACGCACCTTAAATCACGGGCAGCATGCACACTACAAAAAAACCAAAAATACCCGGAAAAACAAACTACTTTCATACATGTACCCCTTGGTATTTTCTAATCACTGGGCTTGCACAAATCTACAAATAGACTTGTGCTTTCTTCAATAGCTACACCATGTACCTTGCGCCTAGCTTAAAACTTTTACTAAATTGCTCCCCTGGCTAATCAAAAACTTGGACATGGCTATTATGATTACCGATGCATGCATCAATTGCGGTGCTTGTGAACCAGAGTGTCCTAACAATGCTATTTATGAAGGTGGAGTAGATTGGAAATTTGCTGAGGGTACTAGCTTAAAGCAAGTAATCATAGATAGTACTATTATAGATGCTCACGCCCCCCAAAGCGCTTACTCTGATGAATTCTACTATATTGTTTCGGACAAGTGTACCGAATGTGTAGGGTTTCATGAGGAGCCCCAATGTGCCGCGGTATGTCCAGTAGACTGCTGTGTATTAGATTTAAACCGGCAAGAGACAAAAGAGGAATTACAGCACAAGAAGGCTTGGTTGCACGGGGACTGAATTTTTTTGTTTTACTCCCCTAAAA
>DCSL01000019.1:7529-8651 GCA_002325615.1 Amoebophilaceae bacterium UBA1467 | reverse complement strand
CGTCATTTGTGTGCTGTTGTGTAACCTAAATTTTAAAAACTGTGGAAGAGCATAGAGAAGCTAATGAGGTTTACTCGAAGAGAGTCAAGGCAGGCAAACGAACCTATTTTTTTGATGTGAAGGCTACACGTGCCAATGATTACTATCTCACGATTACAGAAAGTAGGAAGAAATTTAAAGAAGATGGACATTTCTACGAAAAGCACAAAATTTTCTTGTACAAAGAAGATCTCAACAAGTTTATAGGAGCCTTGAATGAAACAGTAGCACACGTTAAGAAAGAACTGCTACCTGACTACGACTTTGATCAGTTTGAACACAGCAACGACGAAAAGTACCCTCCTAGCAGTTCTGCTAACAGAGAAAAAGGCCCCAACGGCTACATCTAGTTTAGGTTAACTGGTTTGACACCAGTCTGTTTCGCGATGTTTTTAGTAATCATGCGTTGGTAGGGTCAACACTTTTCTAGTTGCCCCCTTCTTTCTTGCTGCCCTAATCTTCTTTTTTAATGGCCCTCAGATATGGCATCATAGGCTTGCCCAATGTAGGTAAGTCCACACTATTTAATTCGCTAGCTAATGGCAATGCTACTGCTGATAATTTTCCTTTTTGTACCATAGAGCCCAATATAGGTATTGTCAAAGTGCCAGATGAGCGAATGCAGTTACTAAGCTCTTTGGTAGTCCCCCAAAAGCTTATCCCCACATGCATCGAGTTTGTAGATATTGCCGGCTTGGTAAAAGGTGCTAGCCAAGGAGAAGGGCTTGGCAACAAATTCCTGGCCAATATTAGGGAGGTAGATGCCATTGTTCATGTAGTGCGGTGTTTCCAGGACGACCAAGTGGTACACGTGGCAGGACAGGTAGATCCGGCCTTTGACAAAGAGGTGATAGACTATGAGCTACAAATGAAGGACTTAGAGACAGTCCGCAAGCGCATGGCAAAGATTGAGAGAGTAGCCAAATCGGGGAATAAGGAGGCCCAGCAAGAACTCAGCCTCTTGGAACGCTTTGCAGCACAGCTTACCCAAGGGGGCAGCGCGCGTACTGTTGCTATAGACGCAGCTGAGGCTTCAATAGTTATATCTTGGCAACTCCTTACCCTGAAACCTGTACTCTATGT
>DCSL01000019.1:0-7495 GCA_002325615.1 Amoebophilaceae bacterium UBA1467 | reverse complement strand
CTATGTAGCTAATGTTGATGAACAAACGCTTCAACAAGGTACTAACAACTACGTAGACCAACTTCGGACAGTTGTCAAAGAGGAGGATGCTGGGATAGTTTTAGTTTGCGCCGCGCTCGAAGCCCAAATGGCAGAGCTAACACCGAGTGAAAAGGAACTCTTTTTTGAAGATTATGGTCTTAAGTCTTCTGCGCTGGAGGTGTTAATCAGTGCTTCCTATAAACTACTCAGCCTCATCACCTATTTTACAGCAGGTCCTCAAGAAGTAAGGGCCTGGACCATTAGGACTGGCACCAAGGCGCCGCAGGCAGCAGGGGTTATTCATAGCGATTTTGAAAGAGGGTTCATTAAGGCTGAAGTAATCAAGTTGTCAGACTATCTGCACTACAAAACAGAATTAGCTTGCCGGACAGCGGGGAAAGTACACATTGAAGGGAAAAGTTATGTGGTAGAAGATGGAGACATCATGCATTTTCTGTTTAATGTATGAGAGAACAAAGAGAAAATAAGTGTTGTGAGTTGTTGAACTTTTGACTTTGTCATCAGCTGGTATTGTGTGAAAGCAAGGGTCACCCCTCCGTGTATAAGAGCGCTTCATGCTGCACTATCATCAACATCTTCTAGCAGATTAGAGCGAGAAGATCAAGGAAAAATCTAAGCCGTGGTGTCACCAAAAGCCCTATCATTTTACAGCCTTAGAGACCAATCAAAATCCCAACAGAAAAGGTTATACTGCCTCGCAGGCCAAGTAGAGCTGGGAGCTTCATCCCCTAGTAATCATTTCGAAGATTTTCTCATTGCGCAAGTTTGGACAGAAAATACGGAAGCTAGGCCCATTAGGCTGGAGTCACAGCGCTTACGACTCTATGCCTATCCTTTGCGTGGAGAGACCTAAGGATCCTTTTGGCGCTGTTGAGGCGGTTTGCATCGCTAAAACAAGACTCTAATAGTCAGGCAAGCCAGATAAAAAAACAACAAACTTGTCGGAACTATTTTTCATTTCTGACAAAACCCTTGTAGAATTGCTAAATTTTTTAGGCCGAGATGACGAGCATCAACGCTGGTACTCTCACTAGGCAAAACAGCGTCAACCCAGTTTAAAAAATATAATGGGCAAAAATTTATTATGCCACCTTTTTCTTGGCAGCAATCTTTTCTTTGTGTCTGCTTGCAGTAAGCCCGGCGATGATGATTTAGCAGACGCACCAACTACAGAAGCAGCAAAGTTCTGGGATTATCTGTTACAGTTTTTGGGATTAGGCGAAAAAAATTCCGGCTTAATAACACCAGAAAACGCAATCCAACTGATCAGCGCCCTAGACATTTTTACCTTTGGAAAGAAGTAAGTTGTCCGCGTTCTAGTCAAAAGGTTTGTGGTCACACATTGCAACCGCAAACTTTCTACCTCCTCCGGGGTAAGTTGAAACATAAAGCTAGCAGGAAACCGTTCTTGATTTCTTTTTACTTGCTCGTTCATCCGTTTAGTTTCATAACCATAGAGTGCTGATAAATCGCTATCTATTATTACCTCTCGGCCCCTGATCAGATAGATCTGCTGCATGACTGCGTCATCGGTCATCGCTCCCTTTCCCACTTTGTGCTTTGTATTCATCCAATTGCTAAGTTGAGAGGGCACGCCCTACACTGCTTAATATATATAGTCTTTTGTGACCTTTTGCTTGATGGGACTGTCGTATACTTTACTTGGACAAGCACCGCAAAAAAGGAACAAAGAAAAATTTACCAAGAGAGCGTAAACGCTCCTTGTGGTAGCAAAGAGTGGCTATAAAGGCCGTGTTGTGTTGCTTCTTCTTGGAGCTGGTGGGCCAATAATCTTCGATTAGAAGCACCAATGACTAAAGTGCCAAAGTCAAACCGGTCGAGCAATGGTTGAAGGGTGGTTACCACATTTTCTTCTACCACCAAAAAATCAGTGTAGACCTTTTCAGCCAAGTGTGGTAACTTCTTACTGTTCTTATCAAGAAAAATAAACTTCTTCCCTTGCCAGACTGCCACCTTCAGGCCATGCCAGACCCGCATTGGAAATTCTTGCTGCTGTACTACTTCCTCCAGTGTGTAGGTGTCTGAAGAGGTAATTCCTAGGGCTGTTTGGCTGGGTTGGACGTGGTAGGCATACTTTGGGGAGTCGACCTCAAATCGATTATCAACACACAGGGTACTATGGTGACCTTTGACAAAAGAAATGACTTGATGGTGATCAATACTGTAAAAAATTACTTTCCGCTGTGTTTGCTGGCTAAGGTATATCCGCATAGCATGCAGCGAGAGCAGCATAGCCAATACACTCATAGCGATCAAATACTGCATTCTCTTGGTATGCAGAAAAGCAAGATACAGGACTAGTAGCCCATACAGCAGGAGCAGCACAGAAAAATTTAAATAAATAGGCGCAACAAGGCTGGAGGGGAGTTTTTGAATACTCCCAACAAATTTATTGACGCCTAGGACGACTATTTCGAGCAGCCAGGCACTTAGCATACTGAGGCTAGTACAAAAGCTGGTCATCAGCACCAGCAGCCCCAAGCATAAGATGACAAAGGCTGCAGGCACTACTACCCAATTAGCTATCACAAAGTAGGTAGGAAACTGATTAAAATAGTACAAACTCAAAGGCGCAGTAGCCACCTGAGCCCCCAAAGATACGGAAGTAAGCAGCCAGAGCTTGTTGAGGACCCAATTACTCAAGACCAGCGATCGGTAAATTCTGGGCTGCAGATACACAATGCCAAGTACGGCCAAGTAAGAAAGCTGAAAGCCCACGGAAAAAAGCAGTGTTGGATTCCAGAACAATAACAAAAAAGCCGAAGCAGCCAGCGTGTTGTAGATGCTTGTTTGCCTGTTCAGCATAGACGCTATAGCCACAAAGGTGAACATCGTGGTGGCCCGCAACACAGAAGGAGATAAGCCTGTCACAAACGCATAGAACCAAAGCACTACCAAGGAGACTGCTGTCGATAGCCACCGGACATTCGAAATGGATTTTAAGAACCTCAAAAAAATACTTAAGAACCAGTAAAGGATGCCTACATGCAACCCTGAGACTGCCAATACATGCATCGTGCCAGCACGCGCATAGGAGGTGCTCACTTCGGAGGTCAAGGCATCTTTTTGACCCACTACCAATGCTAGAACTACAGCACGAGCTTCTGGGTGGTGTATATATTGGGTAAATAGTGCTTGGCAATAACGCAGTACTTGAAAAGACAATGCTTTCACAGGATTGGGAGGCTGGTGTGCCATCACTACTATGTCCTCTCCTACAAAGTGCTGGTGATAGATTTGAGAAAGACCTAGAAAAACTGCATAGTCAAACTCATTCGGATTCCTGGCAACAGGAACTACCCGAGGCTGCCCCTGAATCAGAAGCACATCACCATAACACACCTGAAACGATGTAGACTTAGGAAAAGAAATCCATACTTTGCCCTGCACCTGCTTCCATTGTCCTTGCACACGGGCCCGACGGACGGCTGCTACGACCCTATTGCGGTCAATTTTTTCATGAACATCTTCCAAGGCTATTGCCTCATAGGCCTCTACAGATGCTGACCAATGCGTAATATGCCGAGGATCGTGGCGCACCTCATGCATCAACCAACGCAAATAGCCAAGTAAAAAGATGCCCACCAGGCCCAGAAAACCTAGCCAAGGACTCCAAGTACAAAACGTAGTGAGCGGAGTGCCCACCATGACAAGAACGTAGGCAAGCAACAGCAAACTCAACAAGACAGCTACTACCCAGACTGGTCCCTCCCAGTAACGAGCAGAAAATATACCACCCACCAGAGCCAAGGTGATCCTTACAAAGGGAAAGCTGGACCAAGGAGACATGTACATTGGGTCATGGGGTGGGTGGTCGAATACATTGGGTAATTGAATACTTGTATTGTGGTACCAATCGAAAGCTATGGCGATGGTGTGGCGTCATGCCTAACTGTTGAATGGCCTGGCGGTGGGCTTTCGTAGGATACCCTACATTGCTTTCCCACCCATAGCCCGGAAAGTCTTGTGACAGCTGGTGCATCAGTGCATCCCGGCGTGTCTTAGCCAGCACAGAAGCCGCTGCAATGGGTGCTAACTGTGCATCGCCCTTGACAATACACTGATGTGGAATGTTTTGATAGGACTGAAAGCGGTTGCCATCAATGAGTAATAATGCTGGCACTGGTTGCAGTTGCGCAATGGCACGATGCATAGCCAAGTGCGAGGCATGCAAGATGTTACGCTGATCAATTTCCTGGGGACTTGCTTCGCCTAGTGCCCAATCAATTGCTTCCTGCCGGATGATTTTACTGAGGAGTTGTCGTCGTGCTGGTGTCAGCTGTTTGGAATCGTTGAGCAAGGCATGAAAAAAATTCTTCGGCAAAATGACTGCTGCCGCTATTACTGGACCGGCTAGACACCCCCGGCCTACCTCATCGCAACCTGCTTCTATCAGCGTATCAGAAAAATAAGGTTGGAGTACAGCATTCATAGCTCATCAACTAGCGCCCACAGTGTGACCGGTAAGCTGGTGAAATGCTATACCTCCAGGCTACTTAGAAAGTGGAAAGATATCGCTCAGGATGCTCAATAATCTCGCGCGCACGTTTCAATAGCCTTGTGTCATAGCCCTGTTCTTCAAGAATATCAATGGCAATGGCTTGGTTAGATTTTCCAGGGACCACTTTGTAAGTGTAGTTCAACCTTTTTTCAGCACCCTGACCCTGGTACGTGATATAGACCTTATAGTTGACAAAACCTTTTTCTGGGACATTCTTTTCTAATAGCATCACGATGGGGTAGTGCGTAGCCACTATGTTCAACGTATTGGGGTAGTCGGCCATGGCCTCTAAGACAGAGTATTCAGCAGCGGCGCCTTCTATGGGATTCGTACCACTGAAGGGCTCATCAAATATGCTGAAACTAAATTCGTCCTGTTGAAGCCCGTCAAGCAGGTTGATATGGTTTTGCGCACGGTCTACTTCGGCCATAAAGAGGGATTTTCCTGCAGCAATGTCATCAGCAATATCAATAGAAGTGTTGATTTTATCGAAAGGCGTCAAGACTGCCTCTTTGGCAGGTGCAATGCCGAATGTCTGGCTGAGTAGCAAGCTGGTCGTCACTCCCGTCAAGAAGGTAGACTTTCCCCCTGCATTCGGACCGGTAAGAATGATGTTGCTAGTGCCTCCGGCAGTAGCATCCATCACCAACGAATTACCTACCGCTACCTTGGCATCCAAGAAAGGGTTCCACATGTTTTCTAGCTTGATGTAGGGCTCTTTCTTCTGGCTACGGTCCAGAAACTTAGTAAACACATAGGCATGAGCCGCAGGGTAGTCCTGTGCTTCTTGTATCAGCGTAGCTATGCTAACAAAGGCGTCTAGCTCGCCCAACTCATACATGGCATCGGAAAAAGCATCTTTGTGCTCTGTAAAGAGCTTGTGGCTGGCGAGTAGCTTGCCGGCATTGTTGAAGAAGTAAGACCAGTGGTTATAAGGAAGCGTTTGTAGGTAGTTCACTAACCTCCCCAGCTCGGTATTCCCTTGGGCTTGTGCCAGCAGGTTTCTCATGTTGGTGAGTCGTGCTCCATACGTGGCTTCGAGTATTGGCGAGGCAGCCACACATTCACTCACTTCAGTAGCAGTCATCACAAAGGCCTGTACATCTGCCATGCGCAAAGCCAGGTTGCGCAGCACAGAGGAGTACTCTAAGTAGTTGCTGATGCCCTGATAGGCAGTCCACGTATATAGGGCTTCAGATAGTATCACACTGATACCAGTAAGTGTGTCCTTACTATCGGGTCGATGTTTCTTAGCCAAATCCCATTTGTACCATCCTCCGTAGTAAGGTATTGCCCCCATCCACGAAAGCCTTCTTAGGGTAAGAGGCCTGCTCTCGGTGCCAGGAACTGGCGCACTCATTTCTTTACTGAAGAATATTTCTTGAACAAGGGGCATCGTCACAGGCCATAAAAACCTATATTGTATGCCCCAAAAGTCGCGGAAAAATCGCTTCTTGAACTCCAACCATCCTGCGTTTTTATTGGCTCTTTCATCATTTTTTGTGTAGAAATAGTCATCCATGTATTTTCTATACTCCTTGGTATACAGTGGGTCTGTAGGGGTCCATAAAGACAATACACTCTGCTCAGCTTCTTGGTAACGGCGCAGGCTAGCCTTGAGTCGGTCTACTTCTACTGTACTGTTCAAAAAAGTCTGGATGACATGCTGTCGCTTGCCCAACTCCTCGAGGCTGCTCGTAGGCGTTACCAGCAGGGTGGCTAATACGCCTTCTCCTAGGGCAGTGACCGTTCTATTGATGCGGCCTAGCAGGTGATAGGTAGGCGCACTGGTCGTGCCACAAAAAAGATGAAGGTCTCCCCAGGCATACTTGTTCAAGACGGGCATCATATTTTCTTGCAGTAACGCGTATTTTTTACTCTTTGTAAAAATGCGGTTGAAAACCACTTCGCGCTTGGTCTTTTCCTCGAGCTTGACTGGCCGAATCTCATGCGCAGCGTGCTCTCTTACTGTTGCTGCTTCTGCGTCCCTACCCTCACTAGGAAAGGACTTGATGTAATAGTCAGCAATATGTGTGGCTAACTGGTAGTCCTGTTCAGCAGCTGGGGCCTCTGCAGCAGCGCAAAGAGCAGGCTTGATCCCTGATAGCATGACGGTGAACACACTCAAAAAATATAATTTCTTAGACAGATCGATCATCTTTGTATTCATAGTACGTATGGCTTACGTTTTTATCTGATTAATAGTGTATAAGAAAGTCGCACCTAACACCACGCAGCATACAAAACCCTCTTCAAGAGATAGCGAAGTGAGGCGATGAAGAATACCAAAAAATGTCCATATGCAAGCTACGACCATACTATGAGATTGAACGTACTCTTGTTTTGAAATAGTCTAGGTATATCAAATCAGAAAAATAGTGGTATTACAAGATATATGCAAATTTGCTGCCATGAAGAAAGAATAAATTAAAGAAGAATATTGGGTAAGCAAGATTAATAAAGTTTGCTCTTGCTTGAGAGAGTAAAAAAAAGGCGACGACCTACTCTCCCACCTTTTACGGCAGTACCATCGGCGCTGCTGGGCTTAACTGCTCTGTTCGGAATGGAAAGAGGTGTACACCAGCGCTTTAGTCACCTAAATTTATGATAGTGTCTGGTTAACTGCACTGCGTATTCTCGCAGATAACAAGAGACATCTCAACAGTTTTGGTAAAAAATTGTAAAAGAAAAGCGGGAACCAAGAAGCTTTTGGGCAATTAGTACTGCTTAGCTATGCCATTTCTGACTTTACACCTGCAGCCTATCAAGGTCATCGTCTATGACCACCCTTTAAGGAAGCCTCATCTTGAGGCGAGTTTCGTGCTTAGATGCTTTCAGCACTTATCTCTTACAAACGTAGCTACTCAGCGATGCAACTGACGTCACAACTGATACACCAGCGGTTTGCCCAACCCGGTCCTCTCGTACTAG
>DCSL01000007.1:9586-13664 GCA_002325615.1 Amoebophilaceae bacterium UBA1467 | reverse complement strand
GTCTATAAATTCGTAGCGGAGCTGGTGGTGGGCATATACATTACATTCTTCCAGTAGCTCTTGGGTAGCCCGTTTTAGCTGCTTAAAGCCTGTGGGCAAGTCACCTGTGAGGTACACTTCTACATGCATCTCTTCCTCCAATTCATTTAAAAGATTTTGGGTAGCCGGATGAATGCTGTACCGTTGGTCTTCGGTCAGGTCGATCCGAAAGTAAAATCGACTCCCCAGGAAGTACATGAGCCCCACCCCTGCCAGCAACAGCAAGCCATCAACCATATACCTAAAAAAGTGGCTTTTCATGTCCTGTAGTTGAGCACCAGGCCAGTAGCAAAAAGAAAAACTACCGTCATGCTTGCAAAATAGAGCAGGTCGCGTGTGTCAATGACCCCCCTGCTCAGGGCTTCATAATGATAGTGTATACCTAACTGGGCAATCAAGAGCGCATAGCTTTTCCACGTCTGCAAGGTGATCCAGGCATCAAACCCTTGATACAGCAAAAAGCAAGTCAGCACACCGAATAGAAAAGCAACAATCTGGCGCTTAGTCAGTGACGAAGCCAAAAGCCCTACGGCCGCAAATACTGCTGCCAGCAACATCAAGCCCATATAAGCACCTATCACTGCAGCTGTGTCAATGTTACCAGGAGGACTTCCCAAACAATAGACCGAAAAGTAATAAATGCTGCTGAAGAGTAACGTCAGCAAGATGATGATAAGACTAGCCAAGTATTTACCTAGAATAATATACGTGAGAGACAGCGGAGTCGTCAGCAAAATTTCGAGTGTGCCTACGCTTTTCTCCTCAGCCAAGGAGTGCATCGTAATAGCAGGGACCAGGAACATGAATATGTAAGGACTAAAGCGAAAAAGCGTTTGCATGTCTGCATAACCCTCATCTAGGACGTTGGTTTCTGGGAATATCCACATACACAGCCCCATTAAAAGCAAGAAAAAGCCTATAATGACATACGCCATCAACGAACTGAAAAAAGCATTAAGCTCCTTTTGAACAATAGTGAA
Organism: Amoebophilaceae bacterium UBA1467; assembly: GCA_002325615.1. Lineage (GTDB taxonomy): Bacteria > Bacteroidota > Bacteroidia > Cytophagales > Amoebophilaceae > UBA8403. The sequence goes on along the minus strand of DCSL01000007.1, from coordinate 12,645 downwards.
CATGTTTCAAAATAAAAAGAGTGGTTCATACTGATGATTCCCTATTCAAGTTGCCCTCAGGGTCCGCCTCGCATGGTACGGTAAGTTGCCTAAATATTTCTTCCAAAGAGCTTTTTTGTCGCTCCAGGCCTAGCAAGGTCAATCCCTTTTCTTGCGCAAAGTGGAACAGAGCTTCTCGTAGGTCTTGGTCACGGCTAGCATCAATGATGTATTTGTTTTCAGACAGGGCTTGCACCCACTGCACACCATTGATCTGCTCTAGCATCGTGCCAAGGTGCAGTTCTTTAAATTCTACGACCACCCGACCATTGCTTTGGGCAGCAAGCTGTGCTAGCGTATCGTGCACAATCATTTTACCGTGATCAAGAATCAGTACCTGGTCACACAATGCTTCTACTTCTTGCATAATGTGCGTAGAAAGGATGACGGCTTTGTCGTGGCTGACTTCTTTAATTAATGCCCTTATCTCACGCAATTGGTTAGGGTCTAAGCCAGTTGTAGGCTCGTCCAAAATTAACACCTCAGGATTGTGCATGAGTGCCTGGGCCAGGCCTATTCTTTGGCGATAGCCCTTGGAGAGGGTACGCAACTTTTGGTTTTGCATTTTGGCAATGCCACACTTATCTATAACTTCTTGCGAACTTGCTAGGCACTGCTTGTGCCGCAAGCCACGGATACTGCCCATGAAGCGAAGGTACTCGTGCACGTACATGTCCAGGTAGAGCGGATTGTGTTCCGGCAAATAACCTATGTGCTTTTTGGCTTGTTGGGGGTGCGTGCTGACATCATACCCCCCCACCCGAACTGTTCCTTGCGAGGGCCTGAGACACCCAGTAAGCATCCTCATGGTTGTGGACTTGCCCGCCCCATTAGGTCCTAAAAAGCCTAGAATTTGCCCCCTGGCTAACTGAAAGGAAAGTTGGTGTACCACAGTTTGCCCACGAAAGCGCTTATAAAGTTGATTAACTTCTATGGGAAAAATCATATGCTTCATAAAATTAATACCCAGTAGCGACATTGATGCTTTTTAGGTAAAATTTCAGGTTAAGGGTAGAAAATCCATCCGATCCAAGTCAAAGGCCTTGTTAAGAATTTCGTTTGCAAGAGCATGAGAGAAGACTTGAATTTGTTTGCATTAGTTTGCGCTTTGCATGATAAATTTGTAGAATAGGGAAGATTCCGATGGTTTTGTGATATTGCTAATTGTTCAATAGGCACGTGCTCATGCTTAATTTTCCCTAGAAATGGGATGAGCCAGCATGATTGCAAGGAAGTATTTTCCGCTGACTATAAAGTGTTCATTTAGACGATTTTACGCCCTGCAAAACTCCCGAAGTTTTTTAAGGTAGCTCAATACTAAACGACCAACATCATGAAGAGATTTTTATTATTGCTGGGGATGCTCAGTTTTTGCTTGTCAAGTTGTAGTCCTGGGAGTGGAACCAACCATACCCCATCTTCAAATGCGTCAAATGCGTTATCAGGGATAGACCAGCTGATTGCGCAGCACGATGGGGACATGGACCCGGGAAATAATGAGCACCAAGCTTTTAAGTCTGTGCTGCAAGGCCTGAAAGATGGCACCATGGGCATCAATGATGCGTTTGTTCGCAGTGGTACAAATGGAGGCCAAAAATGCCAAGCGCAGTACAAATGGAATGCACGGAATGTGGATGGCAAGCCCCAAGAGTGGCAGACCTTTCTAATTCACATTGTGGAACGAGGATGTACCCCAGGAAATCACATTCCCTACTTCGAGTATGCCAAGGCTCAAAATGCAAACTTTAGAATCTGGGACATGTATGGCAGATCCCTCCTACATTTGGTCTTAGATTTCGACACCCCCTATGACGAGTCAGATCTAACATGGCTCTTGGAGAATACAGAGGCAAAAGATTTGATCAATGCAAAAACGAAAGAGGAAGGAAATCCAGCACAGGAAGGAGACGGCACCAAACCGCTGGAAGGTACACGCAAAAAAGCATTGCAAGATATTTTGCGTAAACATGGCGCACAACTGTAGTGGTTTGTAGGGGTTGATCACGACACTTCTTTTTGTAGGGTGTGTATCTTATATTCGCGCATCTCGTAAATTCGTTATTGTCACCAGTACATGCCCCCCCCGAAAATCACCATCGTTTCTGGTACCAACAACAAGAACTCTTTGACTGCCCAGCTGGCTGACTATTATGCAGGGCTTTTACACAAGCGAGGTGGCAGCAGCCAAGTATTGAAGCTCACTAGCTTGCCTGCCGACTTCACAGTGACTGCCCTGTATGAGAACAACGGTCAACATCCCGAATTCAACCAACTACGCACGATCATGGAAATTGCGCAGAAATACGTATTCATTATTCCTGAATATAATGGTTCTTTTCCTGGCGTTTTCAAAGCATTCATCGATGGGCTGCAGTTTCCTGACACCTTCAGAGACAAAAAATGTGCCATGGTAGGCGTATCTCAGGGACTTCAAGGGGGTGTGTTGGCCTTGAGTCACCTGACAGACATCTTCCACTATTTGAAAATGCATGTTTACCCCCTAAAACCCAGGATAAGCGGCATCCAGGACAGTCAGTTGGCAACTATTTTGGCCAATGAGCGGTATGTGCAACTGTTAGAGGAACAAGCCGAAGGGATCATCAATTATTGAGGACTGCTTTTCGTGTAACGCTATACGATCAGCAATACACCTGGTGCAACGGACGCAGTTTATGCTTTCTCCTTAGTCTCAGTGTCTTTGTTATCATCGAGCTGGTAGCGGGCAATGCCTTGCTCAGGCAAGGATGTTATCGGCTGGAGTTGGATATCTTTTCTAAGATAAGCCGGTACTTCTAGCCATTCTTTGAATTGCTCTTCGCTCATAGTTTTCTCTTTCTTCATCTCTAGTGCATCAATCCTTGCCTGCACTTTTTGTTGCAAGTGCTGTCTCTTTTGTTCTAGTGTATCGAATGCTTGCGAAGCATCTCCTGGGTCTCCAACGCCATTAATACGCATCTTTGTACGGGTAGCTACAGTACCCCTAGAAGTCCTGAGGAATTGTCTATCCGTAGGCTGCTGGG
>DCSL01000007.1:0-9525 GCA_002325615.1 Amoebophilaceae bacterium UBA1467 | reverse complement strand
AAAGGTGGGTCTGTTGGTCTAGTGGTAATGTGGTAGATGGTGCTTGGTGAATGACTGTCTCACTTTCTTCTTCAAAGCCTGTAGCGATCACCGTTACTCTAATATATTCCTCCAATTGAGGGTCGGAACCATGCCCAAAAATCATCTCCGCATCAGTACCAATCTGGTCTTGGATATAATCCGTGATGATAGTGAGCTCGTCCATCTGCAGCTCTGCCTCTTGGCCTGAAACAATAGAGAGCAATATCTTCTTAGCACCGTGGATGTCTTTATAATCCAAGAGAGGCGATGCCAGTGCTGCTTCAGCGGCCTTCAGGGCCCTCCCCTCTCCTTCTGCCTGGCCAGACCCCATCACAGCAGCACCTGCATTCTTCATAACGGTCTTTACATCTTCAAAGTCCACATTGACATAGCCAGGCACAGTGATGATCTCGGCAATACTCTTGGCAGCGGTCGTCAGCACATTGTCTGCTTGTGCAAAGGCATTGCCAATAGAAAGGTTACCAAAAACTGACCTTAGGCGATCATTGAGAATCACTAATACGGTGTCACAGTGTTGACGCAGTTGCTTGATGCCTTCCTGGGCTTGCTGAAGCTTTTTTTTCCCTTCAAAAGAAAAAGGCAGGGTAACAATCCCCACAGTGAGTATACCCATCTTTCTGGCTATACCTGCAATCACGGGCGCAGCGCCGGTACCCGTTCCTCCTCCCATGCCTGCCGTGACAAAAACCATTCTGGTAGCATCACTAAGTAATTCTTTGATATCATCTCTGCTCTCAAGGGCAGCATTTTTGCCTACCTCCGGGTTTGCCCCAGCCCCCAACCCTCCTGTGAGGTGAATACCAAGCTGCAGTTTGCGTTCTATGGGGCTATTCTCCAAGGCCTGCGCATCGGTGTTGCACACCACAAACGACACATCTTGAATGCCCCGATCGTACATGTTGTTCACGGCATTACTACCTCCCCCTCCCACACCAATGACCTTGATAATCGACTGATGGTGTGTGGGCAAGTCAAATCTATAGGTACCTTTTTCCATATTTTAATGGGAGTGGTGCATGCTGAACGACAAAGGAAATGCTTTATAGGGGTTAATATCCCTTTTTACTATCATAATCATCAATTAACAACCCTTTGGTTTTGTTCAACATCCTCCGAAAAAAATCCGAAGGCTGCTTGTCTTTTTTGTTGCTTTGCTTAGTAGCCGTACTGATCGCCCCCTTTGAGACCCTGTGATATTCCTCCCGGTAATCCAATGCTTTGAAGCCTGCTAGCACCAAGCCTACTCCTGTGGCATGCATAGGGCTTTTGACTTCATCACGCTTGCCTTTTCCTAGGTGTTCGTTGGGATAGCCTATCCTTGTGTCTAGCCCTGTAATGTATTCAAATAGCTGCTTGATATACTGCAGCTGTGCTCCGCCACCGGTCACAACAACCCCTGCGGCAAGTTTGTCCTGGAAGCCTGATGCGATAATTTCTGTATGGATGAGTTCAATAATTTCCTCCATTCTTGCCTCAATGATATAGGCCAGATTCCGAACAGAGATTTCTTTAGGGGGGCGATTTCTAAGTCCTGGAATGGTGATAAGTTCATTGGTGCCTGCTTCTTCAGCAATGGCTTTGCCAAACTTGGTCTTTAACAATTCTGCCTGATGCTCCATGACCATGCAGCCTTGTTTGATGTCTGCCGTGATGATATTTCCCCCAAAAGGGATCACAGCAGTGTGGCGTATAATTGAATCATAGAAAATAGCAATGTCCGCCGTGCCGCCTCCAATGTCTACCAGGCACACACCTGCTTCTTTTTCGTCATCACTCAGCACCGCGAGACTAGAGGAAAGTGGCTCCAAAATAAGGTTGTCTACTTCTAGCCCTGCTCTCTTGATGCACTTATACACATTGTTGATGGCACTGGTCTTGGCAGTGATGATATGGAAATCCGCTTCGAGCTTTACACCCGACATGCCTACCGGGTCTTTAATGCCTCCTTCGTAGTCCACCGTGTAGTTCTGGGGCATTGCATGAATAATTTCGCTGCCCGGTGGCGTCACAATCCTGTACATGTCACTAGTAAGCTTGGCTACATCTTCTACTGTGATTTCTTCGTCTACTGCTTCGCGGGTAATACTGCCTCGATGGAGGGTGCTTTTGATATGGCGGCCAGCAATGCCTACATTCACCACATTGATGTCAATGTGGGAGCTGTCTTCTGCTTCTTTAACAGCTTTTTCAATGGCAATGACAGTCTTATCGATGTTGGTCACCATGCCTCTTACAACGCCGTCTGACACTGCTTTTCCCATGCCCAACACCTCGAGCTTACCGTATTCATTTTTTTTTCCTACAAGCACACAAATTTTAGTGGTCCCGATGTCAAGGCCTACGATGATTTTTTCTTTTTCCATGCTTCATTCACAGACTATTTGATTGTCAAATTCAAGATTGACCCGCTTGTAGGTGTTCCATCCTTTATATGGGACGATGTGCTTGTAAAAGAGCTTTAGCTTGGTCAACTTTTCTTCCATGGCTTCAGGAAAGCCAAATTCTACACGCTGTTTACTAATCTGCGTGTGCATAACAATCCTTCCTGCTTCATCAATGCCCATATGTACAATCTGAGCACGCCAAAATGGATCCCGCTCAATATAGTTCAATAATGCTAGCAACGCTGTGCCGTAGGCATGCTCTCTTAGGTTCTTCTTGATACCTTGTAACCGCTCTGCCTCGACCAGGAGTACCCTGGCTGTATACTGATCTGATAATGGCAAGAGCGTGCCGTCTTCATCAACGTACTGACCCTGATGGTGTGGATAAATGATTCTAGCAACGGGCTTTCTCGGGAGAATCTCTATTTTTAGGTCTCCCTTCCAACTTTTGTAGGCAATGCCTGTACGCACAAAATCATTAGTCTTAATGATATTTTCAATTTTTCGGGTCTCTAGTGCTTGCAAGGGTGCACCCAAAATGGGTGTCGTCGTATTGGCCGTAAGTCGCTCGAGCAAGTCTCCCTTTTCGACCAACTGCGGCCCCGCCTTGCCAGCAATCGTAATAGCGATGTTTTGGCATGTTCTGCCAGCTTGTTTTGCTTCAGCAAACACAATGGCCAGCACCAACAACACACCACTTAGCAGTAGCGCTATTACCTGGATAAGTCGATGGATCTTCAGCACTGATGCAAAAAAGTAATTGGCGCTGCACTTTACGCAAATGTAAAAGACCACAGGTTGAATTCATACAAGCTTGGCGGCAAAAGGTAGCAACACTACGCAAAAGCAAAGAATAACAGCCAAATAATAACGAGTACAGGGAGTAAGATGGGCACTGAAAACCGAAGGATGTAGGCAAGGAAAGAAGGCATGCGTAGGCCCAGATGCTCAGCAATGGCTTTGACCATAAAATTAGGTCCGTTACCAATGTAGGTCATGGCTCCAAAGAACACCGATGCAATAGAGATGGCCTTGAGCTGTAGCACAGAGTTGTGAAAAATACCTCCGGCAGCAAATGCCTTGACGTCTGCCACAGCAGTGATATCGGCCCCGTGGGCGGCCATGCTAGCCGCCCCAAAGTTGAGGTACGTAGGAGCGTTATCTAATATGGAAGAGAAGATACCAGCGCCCCAGTAAAGTGTATTGTGCGTAATGACAGCATGCCCTGTTTCAGATCCTGCAAAAGCACTAATCAACTGTAGTGCAGGAATCATGGTGCCAAAGATGCCCACAAAGAGCACTACTACCTCTCTGAGGGGTGCCCAACTAAACGCATTTTCTTGCACCGCATGCTGATCTGCGTAATGGTAGGAGAGCCACGCTACGCCCAGAAGGATAAGCTCCCGCACAAAGGAGAAGGAGTAATGACCGTAGCGGAGGGCAGGCACCCAATCAAAGATGTTGGGGTCTATAAAAACAGCACCAATAATGATGGCAAACCAAATAAAGTTGTGCTTGCCTACCAAGTGAAGGGTGGGCTTGGCTGGGTCGATAGATGCTTGCTCTGTATTGCTGGCATTGTGGGTATCCAAATAATAGAAGACAATACCTAGTAACAAAAGTGCGGTCAGCCAGGGTAGTAAATTATGTTGTAGCGTCCAGAAAAAAGGCACTCCACCCAAGAACCCCAAAAAAAGCGGAGGATCACCAATAGGTGTAAGTGCACCCCCTATATTACTCACTATAAAAATAAAGAACACAATATGGTATACCTTGATTCTACCCTGGTTCAACCTCATATAAGGTCGAATGAGCAGCATAGAAGCCCCTGTTGTGCCAATCAAGTTGGCCATAGCAGCGCCTGTAAATAGTACACCTAAGTTGATCAAGGGTGTAGCCCGCTTGTTCACCGCTATTAAAATTCCGCCAGCAGTCACGTACAAAGCAGCTATCAATGCAATGAATTGCGCATATTCCATCAGGGCTTCTATGGGCTTTCCCCAATCATGTAGAACCAAGAGGTAATAGGCAAGTACTACAACTGCCAACAGTATAGCCACTTTGGGATAGTGCTGGTGCCAAAATTTTTCGTACAACAACGGTCCTGTGGCAATCATCAGCAAGAGCACCACAAAAGGCACAACCAGCCAGTTAGGGGGCAAGTCGGCTTGGTCTGTAGCACTAGGCCCTGCTGTAGCTGCCACAGCAGGGCCTAGTGCTACGGAATTTCCAGTACTATCTAATAGTTGTTCTTGGGTTGTTGGTGCCTTTTGCATCAGAGGCACTGCTTTTGTGATCGGGCTATTAACAAGCCATAACAAGCACAACACAACAAAGCAAGGGCGTTGGATACACGAAAACATAAGGCCTCCAATTTAGGTCATTTGACTTGAATTTCAAGGATTTAGCCGGGAAAAGCTTGCTCAATAGGAATAACACCGGCAAGACTTTGCACCGCTAGCAGGCTGCTTCCGGGTGTTGCGCTCCTTAGTCTGAGGTATACACTTTACTCTGTGCTGCGCGCAGGGTGTTGAGCAGCAAAGCCGCAATGGTCATGGGACCTACCCCACCAGGCACAGGCGTAATGTAGCTACAACGTGGCGCCACCTGCACAAAATCCACATCACCTTGCAGGCGATACCCCAACTTCCGGGTTTTATCTGGCTCACGTGTAATACCTACATCAATGACCACCGCCCCTGCTTTAACCATGCTGGCAGTGATCAGCCGGGATTTTCCCACAGCAGCCACTAAAATATCTGCTTGGCGTGTGAATTCGTCCAGGTGCTGGGTATGGCTATGGCAAAGTGTCACTGTGGCATTGCCTGGATAGCTATCTTGGCTCATTAAAATACTCAGAGGCGCGCCTACAGTGTGGCTTCGGCCTACAATAACACAATGCTTGCCCCTGGTTTCAATCTGGTAGTGGGCCAACAACGTTAAGATGCCTAACGGTGTGGCTGGTACATGCGCTGGCAAGTTACGGGCCATTCTGCCACAATTAAGTGCGTGGAACCCGTCTACATCTTTTTCGGGCTTCATGTGGTGGATTACTTTTTGTACGCTGATGTGTGGAGGCAAGGGAAGTTGTACAACCAGCCCATCGATTGTTGAATCATTGTTAATATGTTCAATGTGCCGCAATAAGTCCGCCTCTTGGATAGTTGCATGCTGGATGAGGGTAGACCGAAATCCTACTTCTTGGCATGCTTTGAGCTTGGCATTGACATAAGTATGACTAGCCGGGTCATTGCCAATGAGCATCACAGCCAAATGGGGCACCTTCCCACCGCTAACTTGAACAGCATGTACTTGTTGGGAGAGTTTTTCCCGAATAGTAGCTGCCGTTGCTTTTCCGTTGAGAAGAATCACCCCTTTTTTTAGTTATGAATAATTGAATGATGAATGATGCGTTCAGGTTAGCCCCAGCGTTCATGAGTGCTCGAGATAGTTAGGGTAGCGTACTCGGCTCATGCATCATCCCGCAACGTTGATCATTGCTCTATTCTAGCTTTAAAACTGCTAGAAAGGCCTCTTGTGGTATCTCTACAGCGCCTACTTGCCGCATGCGCTTTTTGCCTTTTTTCTGCTTTTCTAGCAATTTCCTTTTTCTAGATATATCGCCTCCGTAGCATTTTGCAATGACATTCTTGCGAAGCGCTTTCACGGTTTCTCGAGCAACTACCTTAGCACCAATGGCTGCCTGGATGGCAATCTCAAACATCTGACGCGGGATAAGTTCTTTCAGTTTTTCGCAAAGTTTCTTACCCCATGCATAGGCTTTGGCACGGTGTACAATGGCTGAGAGGGCATCTACCTTTTCGCCGTTGAGCAAAATATCTAGTTTCACTAGGTGAGACGGCACAAAGCCAGTCAGCTCGTAGTCTAACGATGCATAGCCTTTGGAAAGGCTCTTGAGCTTATCAAAGAAGTCGAACACGATTTCGGCCAACGGTAACGAAAAAGAAAGCTCCACCCGATCGGTAGTGAGGTACACCTGATTTTTAAGCGTGCCTCTTTTGTCCAGACACAACTTCATGATGCTACCGATAAATTCTGGCTTGGTAATAATCTGAGCATTGATAAAGGGCTCTTTGATCTGATCGATCGTGCCAGGGTCAGGCATCTCAGCGGGAGCATTCACTACCTTGGTATGTCCTTGCTTGTCAACCACATGGAACTGTACTGAAGGGACTGTAGTGATCACAGTCATATCAAATTCTCTTTCTAACCGCTCTTGTACGATCTCCATGTGCAGCATACCCAAGAAACCACATCGAAAACCAAACCCTAAAGCAGCGGACGTTTCAGGTTCCCAGACCAAAGCGGCATCATTGAGTTGTAGTTTTTCCATCGATGCCCGCAGTTCTTCATACGCGGTTGTCTCTACAGGATAGACGCCTGCAAAAACCATAGGCTTGACATCTGCAAAGCCTTTGGCCGCTTCACTGCAGGGGCGACTCACATGGGTAATAGTATCTCCTACCTTGACTTCTCGAGCGTCTTTGATACCAGAGATGAGGTAACCTACATGGCCTGCGTTGAGCGATGGTTGGGGCGTTTGGTGCAACTTGAGAACACCGATCTCATCTACTCCATAGGTTTTTCCTGTACTAAGAAACTTTACTTGGTCTCCCTTACTAATCGTGCCATTGAAGACCTTGAAGTAGACTTCTATGCCTCGGAAGGAGTTATATACAGAATCAAAAATCATAGCCTGCAGCGGGGCTTTAGGGTCTCCAACAGGAGCAGGGATACGTGCTACAATGGCTTGTAAAATGGCTTCAATACCGATTCCTTCTTTGGCACTGGCTTCAATAATGCTTTCGCGCTCACAGCCCAACAAGTCTATCATCTGGTCTTTGACTTCCTCGGGCATGGCACCTGGCAGGTCTATCTTATTGAGCACAGGAATAATTTCCAGATCGTGATCCAACGCCAAGTAGAGGTTGGAGATAGTCTGTGCTTCAATACCCTGTGCAGCATCTACCACGAGGAGAGCGCCCTCACAAGCAGCTATAGAACGAGAGACTTCGTACGAAAAGTCTACATGACCCGGCGTATCAATCAGATTGAGTAAATACGAGTTACCTGCAAAAGTGTAGTGCATCTGGATAGCATGACTCTTAATCGTGATGCCCCGTTCCCGCTCTAAGTCCATATCATCTAACAGCTGCGCCTGAGAGTCTCTTCCTGATACGGTTTGAGTGGCCTCGAGCAGCCTGTCGGCCAGGGTACTTTTGCCATGGTCGATGTGGGCAATGATGCAGAAATTGCGGATGTTTTTCATGGCGATAGCGCGTGCTCAAAATTAAGGATATTTTGGAGAAGCTCAGTAAACTCGACAGGCGATGTGAAAGTTGGAAAATATCGTATATTTGCCTCTCCTACGATACCAATACACCCCAATAGCATGAACAAACTTATCAAATTAGTAGAGGCGGAGTACAGCGTGAGAAGACAAGCCTTGCCCGACTTTAAGGCGGGCGACGACGTCAATGTGCACGTGAAGATTAAAGAAGGTAGTAAGGAAAGAATCCAGCAGTTCCAGGGTACAGTCATTCAACGAAGAAATGTGAACACCAATGGCGAAACCTTTACAGTCAGGAAGCTATCTGGTGACATAGGTGTAGAGCGGATCTTTCCTCTCCTCTCTCCTAACATTGACAAAATAGAGGTAACGCGCCAGGGAGTAGTGAGAAGAGCACGGCTGTATTACTTGCGGGGCAAAAAAGGCAAAGCAGCTAAAGTGAAAGAGAAGCGCATATAGTTTTTCACGAGGCTTATCCCACACAATAGGCTACCAAAGCAATAGCCCCCTACCGGAGGCTATTGCTTTTTTGTACCTTTATCCATTGAATGTGAGCAGCATCCTATGCACCTATCTTTCTACAAATATCAAGGAACAGGCAATGATTTTATCATTGTTGACAATAGGGAGGATATACTCCACGCTTATTCCACTCAACTGGTTCAAGAACTATGCGACCGCCGCTTTGGCATAGGTGCTGATGGATTGATGGTGATCAAAAATCATCGCGAATACGACTTTGAAATGGTTTACCACAATGCAGATGGTAGCCAAAGCTTCTGTGGCAATGGCAGCAGGTGTGCGGTGCATCTTGCTAACCAACTAGGCATCATCGACCAAGAAGCCTACTTCCTGACTACAGACGGGCCCCATCAGGCATCTATCAAGGAGGATTTGATTCATTTACAGCTGAGAGATGTCTCTGAGATACGAATCTTGAAGGATGGCTACTTGCTCAATACTGGATCGCCTCACTACGTGAAACACATAGATGATTGGAAAGACTTGAACGTTTACGAAGCAGGCAAGCAAATTAGGAACACGCTACCCTTTCAAAAGGAAGGCGTCAATGTTAACTTTGTGAGTCTAGAACAAGACAACAAACTCATTGTGAGAACTTATGAACGAGGGGTAGAGGATGAAACGCTTTCTTGTGGTACGGGTGTAGTAGCAGCTGCACTCATCGCTGCCACCAAGGGCCATACAAGTCCTATCACCATCCACACCCAAGGAGGGGTACTTCAGGTGGGTTTTACGAAAAAAAACCACCACCACTTTCAAGATATTCAGTTGATAGGCCCAGCCAGGATGGTCTTTAAAGGAGAGGTAGACTGCAATGCATAGATAGAGAGTACTTTTTCTGTCAATAACAAGTGGTAAAGGACCTTGATAACACCATGCCTAGCATCGGTAATAGTCTGTAGTAGAAGACATTCGACTATTGCAAAAGTATATTCACTATTTCGTGAATTATCTTTGGGGTATTCTATCGAGGCCTAGGGGCCTATAACAGCCTTCCTCGCCAACGGCACAACTTTGCATGCTCCCACTTTTTTCATGCTAGGAAAAAAGTAGGGCCTTGCCGGCAAGGCAAAAGATTGACTAAAGATCAAGTAAAAGGCTTTGCCAAGGGACGATTAATGATTTTTAACAAAAAAAACTGTTTCGAAAAAATCTCATAAGTTTACAAGGCGGATACCCAACGGGTATAAATTTGCACTCATATGCTCAAACTATTCACCAAATTATTTGGCACTAAATCAGAAAGAGATTTAAAACCATTGTGGC
>DCSL01000020.1:1584-27825 GCA_002325615.1 Amoebophilaceae bacterium UBA1467 | reverse complement strand
GGTTAAAAGAGTGCGACTCAACCAGGCCTACACCCAAAGTCACATAACCTTAAAGAACCTGTTTACAGCACTCGAACGGAATGGCAAGCAGCTTGATGTGCTGCTCAAGTATGTAGCGCTAGTACCTGTACATCAATCTGCACAGCTAGAGGATTATTGCGTTAATAAAAAAGAATTCATCCAAACAGGAATTTCCCCTTCTGCGCTCCAAACACTCCTTAAAAAGAATATTCTTGTAGAAGAAGAAGTCATTGTCTCTCGTTTTGAGGAGGCCAAACCGGTAGACCAATCGCCCCCTACCCTGAGCCAAGTGCAAAGCACTGCACTAGCCGCTATACACCATCAATTTCAAGACAAAGCCGCCGTCCTGCTGCATGGTGTGACAGCCAGCGGAAAGACTGAGGTATATACGCAATTAATTCAAGAGGTACTCCAGGGTGGAGGGCAGGTGCTATACCTGCTACCTGAAATTGCCCTTACCACCCAGATGGTCAGGCGGCTGAAAAGGATTTTTGGTAATCAAGTGGGTGTATACCATTCCAGGTACTCTGACAAAGAACGGGTCGAGGTCTGGAACAGCGTGTTACAAGGGGAGTGCTCTTTTGTGCTAGGCACACGTTCTGCTATCTTTTTGCCTTTTGAGCATCTTAGTTTGATTATTGTTGATGAGGAGCACGAGTCGTCTTACAAGCAGTTTGATGCGATGCCTCGCTACCACGCCAGAGATGCTGCCCTAGTCCTAGCCCAGTACCACCACGCCAAAGTATTGCTAGGCTCGGCTACTCCTTCTATTGAGAGCTATTACAATGCACAGAGTGGCAAGTATGGCTTTGTAACCCTCCAGGAGCGGTTTGGCCAAGCTGCTTTGCCGGAGATTGTACTGTCCAATGTGCGCCTAGAGCGGGAAAAAAAGGCTTTGCATGAGAATTTTACTCAGGTGCTCCTAGAAGCTTTACGGCAAACTCTTGATCAGCAAGAGCAGGCCATTATTTTCCAAAACAGGAGGGGATATGCGCCTTACATTGCTTGTGAGGATTGCGCTTGGGTGCCTATGTGTACGCAGTGCGCTGTTAGTCTCACCTACCATCAGTTCAACAACAACTTGCGTTGTCACTATTGTGGCTACAACATCAAGATGCCGCCGGCTTGTCACATCTGCGATTCACATCAGCTCAAAAATGTAGGTTTTGGCACAGAAAAGCTAGAAGAGACGCTGCAATTGTTTTTTCCCGGGAAAAAAATACAACGCATGGACCTAGACACTACCAGAGGGAAACATAGCTATGACAAGCTTATTGAAGCATTAGAACAGGGAAGCACTGACATATTGGTGGGTACCCAGATGCTTACCAAAGGATTGGACTTTGGCCAAGTATCACTCGTAGGGGTACTCGATGTGGATCGGTTACTTTACTTTCCTGACTTCCGAGCGAGTGAGCGGTGCTTTCAGCTGCTTACACAAGTGAGTGGACGGGCAGGCAGAAGAGAAAAGCAAGGGCAAGTGATTATCCAGACTAACAATCCAGAACATCCTGTCTTGAAGGACGTCGTGCAGCATGACTACGAGCGGATGTATCGTAGAGAGTTAAGAGAGCGCAAGCAATTCCTTTATCCTCCTTACGCAAGGCTTGTCAAGATTACCTTAAAGCACCCGGATAAAACCTTGGTGGAGGCTGCTGCTAGCATGCTCGCCCATGGATTACGAAAACAACTAGAGCATGGGGTGTTGGGCCCCCAAACTCCATTGATCGCTAAGGTGAGAAATCAATACCTTATGGATACCTGGGTAAAGATCAAGAAAGACACGGAAAAACGGCTTTTATTTACTAAGCAGGTGATCACTCAAGAGAGCAGGCGTGTTTTGCTCGACAAGACTTTTAAGCAAGTGAAGGTTTTGTTCGACGTAGACCCGATTTAATGGGGAAGTCGTTCATTGGGGAAATTGAAGCATAAGTGCAGGTCTGGTTCCAATAAATAAGTTTATGAATCACCCACAGAGTTGTTAATGGTCACCTTCACAGCCCCAATATGTGTATCTTCTAGTGCAACGATGGTAAAGGTAAAAGGAGACAGTTCTACCGTTTCGTTGAGATCAGGTATTCTTTCAGTGACATTAATAATAAGCCCACCGAGTGTATCATAATCTCCCTGTGGCATATCCCAGCCATATTTTTCGTTGAGATAATCAATCTCATGCCTTGCACTCAGCAAATAAGCGTCACAGTCTAGCTTTTTTTCTACCAGCTCTGTGACAACATGCTCATTTTGTATTTCACCAATAATTTCTTCAATGATGTCTTCCATACTGACAATGCCCGAAGTACCTCCAAACTCATCAAGGACCAGTGCTAAACTTTTTCCTTCTGTTGTAAGCTGCACCATCACCTCACTTGCCAGGTTGGTTGCTGACACAATGACAACAGGCCTAAGGATGGTCTCAATGTGCTGGGGTTTTTTAAATAATTCTTTAGCATGACAATAGCCAATGATATCATCGATATCATGTCTGTAGACCAGAATCTTGGGATGATTGCTTTTGATGACTGCCTCCTTGAGCCCCTCTATTCCATCTTCAATGCTTACGGCCACAATCTCTGTTCTAGGAATCATACAATCTCTCACCTTCACTTTCCTAAACTCTATTAGATTGCTTACGATTCTGGCGCTTACGCCTGCAGGCACTTGCTCATTAATATTCAATGTACTTTGAATAAACTTGTGTAGGTCTGTCAAGCCAAAAGAAGGCCGTTCTTCTCGATATTTTTGCCCTAATACATGGATGATAAAAAATTTAGCGATAGCAGTGGTGATTACCACCAGTGGTTGAAGCACATAGGCGATGGCTGCTGTGGGTAGCGCAAAGAAAGAGAGTAGGCGGTTGGGGCCAAATAGAAAAATACTTTTGGGAATAAACTCAGCTACCACCAATATGCCTAGGGTGGATAGTAGCGTCTTCAGGGTGAGCAAAGTAGCATTGTTATTGATGGCAACAGGCAAATAATCGTTCAAAAAAGGGTCTAAGACCTTGGCCATGTAGGTACTGTATATGACCAGTGCAACGGTATTCCCAATCAGTGTAGTACTGATAAAACGGTCAGGGTGTTTCAGGAAGCCATTCAAAATCCTGCCAGAAAAGGACTTATGCTCTCCCTCTAGCTTCATTCCTAGTTTATCTGCAGCCAAAAAGGCAATTTCTATGCCTGAGAAAAAGGCAGAGAAAATAAGTGCGCCAACAATAACAATGATCTGGTATGGCTCTACCATATTTTCACCCTACTGGGAGAGTTTAAGGGCTATATTTTTGCTGGATATCTTGCTAGAAGGCTCCAGGTATAAAAGAGCTACCAACGGTCGCGAAGCTCCTCTTTTACCGTTTGTATTGCAGCAAAAACTCATGATGAAGCGCAAGTGGTCTAGCAGGTTACTTGATCGATTTTACATTTAACAGGCCTTGAGGCTTTGAGATATTATAATAGCTAAGGTCTTGCTTAGCTATTAAGCCTGCACCCGTGAGCAGCTCTTCTTCAGTTTCTATTCTGATGAACTTATCCGTGTAAAATGTCTCAGTCTCAGGACTCCAATGTAACTCCTCTGTATTCAGTTGTCTTGTATCACGCAAGCTCTTGAGTTCTACATCACCTCTGAATGCATAAACATTTTTTTCGGCAAAAAAATAACCGCTATTAGCTCTTCCTGTCGCTGACACCTCTTTGTTGGATTCATAAAACTCTATATGAATTCCTTCAGGATAGGTCCTATCACCATTTTCATAGTGCAACGCCTTGTCAGTAAATAATCTATACTTGACAACCCCGTGTTCGCTGCAGAGGAGCTCAATATGAGAGGACTCTAGGGTGGGAATGCCATAGGCTCGATCTTTCTCAGGGGTAAACCCGAAGGCTATCCCGAAAAAAAAGTATGCCCAAAAGCAATGTTTATTTTTCATTAGTCGAACAGCTGAAACACTTAGGTTAACATGTTAATCGTATATGTGCAGATTTTAGAAAGCAGCGGTGTGGACGTAATCAGAGCGACCTTCTTACGTTGCTTGCCGCCTTACCTTACCAATATTATACCCAATGACAGCTTTTCTCTCAAAGTTATACTCTCTCTCCCTGTGGCGATCCCTTGCTAAAGGCTTTCACAAAATAAAACTATTAGAAAATTCTCTAATAACATACTTTCCCTCCTCAACTGAGTTCTTAATAACTTCCGCTAGGTAACACCTTCACCTATTTTTTTATCTCATCTTTTGTACTCACTTATCCATTCTTTCAGCTTTGCTATAGTTTTTCGTAGCTTCCGGAGCTTGGCCCCATCCGGATTTTCCTTTTTCAGTTCCTCATGCAGTTCAGCATGAACACGCTCTAGCCTATTTTCCAGAGATACTCGTCGCTCGTGTAAATATAGCTTTTGCTTGTGAGCACGATCCTGCATCAACAACCAGCTTGCTTGCTCGGACCTAGCATTATTGGGCTTATCAGCGGGTATAGCAAGGCACCCGACTAACATAGCTGGTAAAAGAAAGGATCCAATCACCCGATTAACTCCTAGCTTAGCGTACACGCCTTTCATACTACTTATGCAAACATGGCCCAGAGCACAATGTATAAAATCATCCGTGTGACAACAAGGAAAAGATTATTCATCAACGCTATAGTATAGATGCTGGTGATTAAATTTGGAAAAAAGCATGATAAGGGCAGGGGACCATCCTAATTTCATGCTGTCATGATAGACTTTCAACATGCTTGAGAAAATCAAAACACTACATGCCGAGATTGAGCACTTCCAAGCCAACAACCAAGCAACGCTAGAAGCATTTCGCCAGAAGTTTATTGCCAAAAAGGGCATTATTGCAATGCTTTTCTTTGAATTGAAAAAGGTTGGACCAGGCGAAAAAAAAGAATTGGGCCTAGTGCTTAACAAGCTTAAAAGAACTGCCCAAGAGAAATTTGAGCTGCTCATTGAACAGGTAAATAGAGCAAGTCAGACAACAGAACAGCCAGCAGAAGACCTAACGCTACCACCGCCTGCCGGTACGTTAGGTAGCTTACACCCCCTAACAAGCATTGGCAACGACATTATAGTACTATTCGAAAAAATAGGCTTTAATATTTCTGAAGGACCAGAGATTGAAGATGACTGGCATAACTTCACAGCCCTCAATTTTCCTGATAACCACCCAGCGCGGGACATGCAGGATACTTTTTTTGTTGCTGCTCACCGCTCTTTGAGAACGCATACTTCTTCAGTACAGGTTCGGGTGATGGAGGGTCAGCCATTGCCTATACGGACCATTGCGCCAGGAAGAGTTTACAGGAATGAAGCTATTTCGGCGCGTGCTCACTGTATTTTCCATCAGATAGAAGGACTTTACATCAACCGAGGTGTGAGCTTTTCCGAGCTCAAAGAAACCCTCCTTTACTTTGTAAAAGAGCTGTTTGGCAACCATACCAAGCTACGTTTTAGGCCATCCTATTTTCCTTTCACAGAGCCTAGTGCAGAACTGGATATCGACTGTAGGCTTTGTAAGGGAAAGGGCTGCAATATTTGTAAGTATACAGGCTGGGTAGAGATCATGGGCGCAGGCATGGTAGATCCTCAAGTATTGACCAACTGCAACATTGATCCAGAAGTGTATACAGGCTTCGCTTTTGGCATGGGCATTGAGCGCATTGCCATGCTGCAGTACCAGATCAATGACTTGCGCTTGTTTACAGAAAATGACCTTAGCTTTCTGAAGCAGTTTTGAGCCTGTGATTGGCCAATTTTTATCTTACTTTTAAATCTATACTCAACTAACAAGCAATGACAGGAACAGTAACTTTTTCCATGATCAAACCCGATGCAGTAAAAGACAACCACATTGGGGCCATTATTAACATGATAGAACAAGCCGGGTTTAGCGTCCGAGCTATGAAGCTTGTCCACCTCACCCCAAAGATTGCAGGGCTATTCTACCAAGTACACAAAGACCGTCCTTTTTATGAGCAGATGTGCCAAGCCATGTCTACAGGGCCTGTAGTAGCTATGGTATTGGAAAAAGAAAATGCTGTCGCTGACTTTAGAGAACTCATTGGCGCCACAGACCCGGCCCAAGCCGTAGCAGGCACCCTCCGAGAAAGATTCGGCAAATCTATCGAAGCCAATGCAGTACATGGTTCTGATACAGACGAAACGGCTGCCATAGAAGCCAAGTTCTTCTTCCCTGAAATCAATGTATGAGCAAGCTTAATCTACCCTTATAAAAACAAGAAGTATTGATTACTCACTTACTCCTCTGGCAGGAAACACCCGCTTGATCCAACGGGGCAGGTAAACAACACCAAGAGCAAGGTAGAAGTAATAAGTAAGCACTCGCCAAAGCACACCGGTAATCAGGGTATACTCCCCTAAAACAGCTTTATGGAGCTGCTTATAAAAGAATTCTGCGGTAACACTACTGCCCGGTGTAGGAGAAACCAACATGATGGTCCACAGGATGACTTGTTTACCTAAGATAACGAGGTGGTCTACAAAGTTCAGATGCACATAAGCAGCAATGATCAGATTGACAATCAAATAGCGTGCCGCCCAAGTCACTAAAGTGGTTCCCCACACCTTTAGCCAGTAAGAAAATGCCTCACCTTGTAAGGTCTCTGATGCTAGGACAAGGTCGTCGCCATGTCTACGGGCAGCCTGTTGCCATCGTTTCAGAAAGCCAATACTAGTGATTTTTAATAAGGCCCACCTGAAGAACTTGGGCCGCACAAATATGGCCAAAAGCATAATGAGTGTGTAAGCGGATACCGCAGCATGACTGGACCAGAATATAAATTTGAGACTTCCGCTGAGCTTGCTTTTCAAGACAGATATATCTGCAAATATGGAATCATAGACCCCAAAAAGACCTAGCGAAGTCACCCCAATAAAAAACAGGTTGTCAAAAATAGAGGTGATGATCACATAGGCTAGTGACCTACCTAAATTGATGCCTTCCTTGAGTAGTAAGAAAATAGCCACCACGCCTCCTCCCACCGCAAAAGGGGTAACGGCCGAGGAGAACTCCCAAAGTACAATGATGTAAAAACTACTCAGCCAGCTCAGATCGGCCTTTGTCAATACTCTGATTCGATATATGTAGCCTAAATCCCGCACCACGACCGCCAACAACGTCAAAAGCATGTAACGCCAGTCGGCTTGGCCAATAAGGCTGAGATCGGCTAAACTGAAATTATCATCACTGGCAAATAGATAAACGACAACACCGATGCCTAGTAGCACAGGGAGCCATATTCTGTTGATATTCAGCTTTCTAAATGCTGTTTCCGAACGTGGCTTCATACGGTCATGGTTGCTCGTGGTGGAGGTTATTCTTTGACTTGGGGCACTCTGAAATAGTTAGAGTCTTTGCTAGGCGCATTAGCCAGTCCTTTTTCGTGCGCCAAGGATGCCTGGGGGATGTCCTCTTGGAAGATATTGTGCTCCAACGTCATGGTGACAAGTGGATTGACGCCAGTTGTGTCTAATTCCTTCAACTTTTCAATCCAGGTAACAATTTTGTTCAAGTCTTCGAGTAGAGTTTCTTCATTGTGCACATCTACCTCAAGCTGGGCCAAGTGGGCCATCTTTTGCAGCAAAGGCTTGTTGATCTTCACGGCGAAATATTTTTTACGGCTGCAATACACCGTTATTAGTTACTAGATTAATAAAAGTAAAACCTTGCGCCGCAGCAGCGTAAAGCTTCCAAGGGCATAAAGCCCCAAATATGCCACCTATCCTTCACAATTCATAACCTATTCCCTCTGCTAGGTGCCTGCCTTGATCCATTTTGATCAGGGCTCGGTCGGCCTTGACCTGCTGCATGATGGCAGCACTACTTTTTCCCTTGGCATCTGTAATGAATACCTGGCCAAAGTGCTGCTGGACTATAAGTTGGACCAACCGATCAATGCGTTGCTCATCTATCTTGTCAAAGATATCGTCCAAGAGCAGTAGCGGTTTTAGCTGCAGGGCTTTGTGCATGCACTCAAATTGCGCCAGTCGCAACGCAATGATAAACGATTTTTGCTGTCCTTGGGAGCCTATCTTTTTCAGGGGATGGCCATTCAGGAGAAAATGTACTTCATCTCGATGGACGCCCTGGGTAGTACGTTGCAGGGACAGGTCTTGCTGTAAGCTATTGCGGAACTTTTGTTCAAAGTCAGGAGACGCTACTTCTGAAACATAGATCAATTGTACCTCTTCGGAGGCAGCCACAAAGTACTGGTAGTACTTTTGAAAATTCGGTGCAAATTCTTGGATAAAAGCTCTGCGGGCCATAAACAGGTGCTTGCCCAATGGCAGCAGCCGATGCTCATAAGAAGCCAGCAAATCCTGGTCCAGTTGTCCTGTTCCTTGGCACAGTCGCAACAGGCTATTGCGTTGTTTCAATAGGTGTTGGTATTGTAGGAGGGTGTTCAAGTAGGTCCTGTCTAACTGACAAAGGAGCATATCAAAAAACTTTCTTCTGCCCTCTCTCCCCCCACAGACCAGGTCCATATCATACGGTGTTGTCAACACAACCGGAAAAAGCCCAATGTGGTCACGCAGCTTTTCGTAAGGCTTGTCATTGCTTTTGAAATACTTGCCGCCATTCTTCCGAAAGATGCATTGTACAGTACAAGGCCTGTTATGCTTGACAAAATTCCCCTCCACAGCAAAAGCCTCATGGCCATGCTGGATGTTCTGGGTGTCTATGGGATTAAAGGCACTTTTGGTCAAAGAAAGGTAGTGGATACTATCCAAAAGCGTGGTCTTCCCTGCTCCATTAGGGCCTACGATAAAGTTGAGTTGGTCTGCAAAAGTCAGCTCAACGGCGGTGTGGTTTTTGAAGTGTGCGCACCGCAGTTTTGTAAGCAGCATCAGTTCCTTTTTGGATGTTTTTGGTTAGCTTCGCACCTGTCTATTGCCATTATATAGATCGTATGGAGATCGTAACAGACCCTACTGCTGTGAGGCCGCTCGCTAAGCCGAAAGTAAAGTTGTTAGAAGACTTTTCAAAAGAGACTTATCTGTTCTGGTACGAACGGATGCTGCTCATGCGGAAATTCGAGGAAAAAGCCAGCCAGCTTTATGGGCAACAGAAAATCAAAGGTTTTTGTCACTTGTACAATGGACAAGAGGCCTGCATTGCCGGCGCGGTCACTGCCCTGGAAAAAGAAGATAAGTACATTACTGCCTACCGCGATCATGCTCACCCTATTGCGCTGGGCACGCCTCCGCAGTACATCATGGCAGAGCTATTTGCCAAAGCTACCGGCATCTCCAAAGGAAAAGGCGGTTCTATGCACATGTTTGATAAGGAGCGCCATCTATTTGGCGGCCATGGTATTGTAGGTGGACAAATTCCCCTGGGCGTGGGCATTGCTTTTGCAGAGAAATACAAGAAGACAACCAACCTGTGCATCACCTTTATGGGTGATGGCGCCGTGCGCCAAGGAGCTTTTCACGAAGCGTTGAACTTGGCCATGCTCTATCAACTGCCGGTTATTTTTGCTATTGAAAACAATGGCTATTCCATGGGTACTTCTTTACAACGGAGTTCCAACGTCACAGAACTTTACAAACTGGGTACTGCCTATGATATGCCTTCTGAATCTGTAGACGGGATGGATGTAACCGCAGTGCACCGTGCCGTGGCTAAAGCTGCTCAAAAGGCCAGAAAAGGCTTACCCAGTTTATTAGAACTCAAGACCTACCGTTACAAAGGGCACTCTATCTCTGACCCAGCCAAGTACCGTACCAAAGAAGAAGTGGAGGCCTACAAGCAACAAGGTCCTATTGAAAGGGTACGCACTGCTATCTTAGCAAAGCAGATGGCCGACGAAAAGGACTTGGGGTTGATTGATCAACGAGTAAAACAACAGGTTGCCGATGCTGTGGCCTTTGCCGATGCCGCCGCGTTTCCCCAGCCATCAGCAACTTACGAAGATGTATATGCCCAAAAAGACTATCCATTCCTGAAAAGTTGACCACTGCGCTAGTCCTTCAACTATTATGACTCAAAAACCCTTCAAACCACTTTCAACAGCTACTGATGGTATCCAGCAAATGGCAACGCGCATAAAAAGACACCAACGGCGATTATACATAGTAGGCCTACTGATGCTCATGGGCACCGGTGGAGTTTTCTTTTTTAAGTATTACCAACGCCAACAAAACGACATAGCTCAAAGCGAGATGTTTCAGGCTGTCTACTACTTCGAACAAGAAGCGTTTGACAAGGCGCTGCATGGCGACGGAACGTGCGCAGGCTTGCTAGATATTACCAAAGAGTATCGCTTTACACAAGCTGCTAACCTCGCTCATTTTTATGTTGGTGTAAGTTATATGCACCAGAAAGACTATGCTAAGGCTATACAACATCTTACTAAGTTCAAGGCTAAAGACTTGCTTCTCCAAGCTCGAGCCTGGGCACTTATAGGCGATGCACTCACAACACAAAAAGTATACGAAAAAGCTGTTCAATACTATACAAAAGCTGCGAACTACCGACCTAACAAGGTATTTACGCCCATCTATCTGGCCAAAGCCGCACTGGCCTATGAGGCCAACACAGATTGCAAAGCAGCATTAGGTTGCTATCAACGCATTGTTCAGGAATTTCCAGATGCCATACAGTATGGAGAAGCCCTCAAACACACAGCACGCCTCAAGGCGATCAACGCGAGGCATCAGCAATAATCTAAGCAGCCCATTACTCTATCAACATGTGTGGCATCATTGCGTACGTAGGGCACCAAAAAAGCTATCCTATCCTCTTAAAAGGGCTTAAAAGACTAGAATACAGAGGCTATGATAGTGCAGGGATTGCGCTGCTGGATGGGGGCCTTCAAGTGTACAAGAAGGCAGGCAGGGTCAGTGCGCTGGAAAGTTTTGTAGCCAACAAAAACCTAAAAGGCCATATTGGCATTGGGCATACACGCTGGGCTACACATGGCGTACCCAGCGACGCTAATGCCCACCCTCAGGTGTCAGCTTCAGGCAGGCTTGCCATTGTGCATAACGGTATCATTGAAAACTACAGCGTGCTCAGACAAGACCTGCTACACAAAAGCTATGTCTTTAGAAGTGAGACGGACACCGAAGTCTTGCTGTACTTTATCGAAGATGTGCAACAACAAAATCAATGCACACTAGAAGAGGCAGTGAGGTTGGCACTGCCTAGAGTCATAGGCGCTTATGCACTGGTTATCTTATCCGCAGACCTGCCCAATACACTCATTGCTGCTCGCAAAGGAAGTCCTATGGTAATTGGTATAGGACAAGATGAGTTTTTTATTGCTTCGGATACAACGCCTATTGTAGAATACACAGATCAGGCAGTCTTCATCAATGACCATGAAATTGCCGTCATCCAGGACAACCAGCTGTTGATGAAAAGTATCAAGGATATTCCCCTAACACTTGCTATCCAAAAGCTAGACATCACCTTGGAGACGATAGAGAGAGGACGCTTTGAGCACTTTATGCTCAAGGAAATCTTCGAACAGCCTAAAGCAATTAAGGACTGTATGCGGGGGCGTCTTGACGCAGACAACCGAAAGTTAGTGCTCGGAGGCATCAGTAACCACATAGATCAGCTAGCCAAGGCCAATAAGATTACCATCGTAGCATGCGGCACCTCATGGCATGCTGGTTTGGCAGCAGAGTATTTTTTAGAGGAATTCTGTAGGATTCCTGTGGAAGTGGAGTATGCCTCAGAATTCCGTTATAGAAACCCGATCATTGGTTCAGGAGACTTTGTGCTGGCTATTTCGCAGTCTGGAGAAACAGCAGATACACGAGCAGCTGTTGAGTTAGCCAAAGCACAAGGGGCCACTGTTTTGGGTATTTGTAACGTGGTCGAATCTTCTATTGCTAGGGCGGCACATGCAGGCATATACACGCACGCAGGTCCTGAGATGGGCGTGGCCAGCACCAAAGCTTTTACCGCCCAGCTGACTGCGCTCATCATGATTGCGCTAGAACTAGCCCGGCAACGACGAACCATTACTACAACTGTATTTAGATCACTACTACAGCACCTAGCTGCCGTTCCTGACACGGTGAGACTTGTTTTGCAACAAAATGATCGGATTAAGCACATTGCTCAGGTGTTCAAAGGCGCGCTGAACTTCCTTTACCTGGGCAGGGGTTATAACTTCCCAGTGGCACTAGAAGGAGCTCTCAAACTCAAAGAACTCTCTTACATCCATGCAGAAGGCTATCCTGCTGCGGAGATGAAGCACGGCCCCATTGCCTTGATCGATGAAGCCATGCCTGTGGTGTTTATTGCTACGCAAGACAGGTCTTATAGCAAGATCATCTCGAACATAGAAGAGGTAAAAGCGAGGGGAGGAAAAGTGATTGTTATCGTGACACAAGACGACAAAGCAGCTGCCCAGCTTGCTGATTATGTCATTGAAGTGCCATCTATCCATGAGGCATGCATGCCCATGGTCGCGATAGTACCACTGCAATTACTTGCCTATCATATGGCGGTGATGCGTGGCTGTGATGTGGACTGCCCTAGAAACTTGGCTAAGTCGGTCACTGTAGAGTGATCAAAAATCTAAGCCAGGCTTATGGGCGGTTAGGCTATGTGGTGTGGGATAGCGGGTCTTTGTACTGGCTGCTCTGTATTGTTTTTATGTACTTCCACCTGCCTATCTCTACATGCTCCCCAGCACCCCAAAACTCCTGTGCTTAAGTTCCTCAGCAGCCTCACTGAGGCCTAAGTACTTGGCCAAGGGCACAAAGAAGAGCAACGTCTCCTCAGCAGTTCTGTGTTGGCTCTCATAAGATCTGGCCTGAATGGTACGTAGGTTGTGCATGCGGTCGGCTAGCTTCACATACAACACTCGTGGGTCTTCGGCTCCTAAGAGCCTATGGATGTTTTCAGGATGGGAGAGCAGCACTTGATAGAGCGTCTCTTTGTTGCTCTCCATGTGGGTTACCCCGCTTACAATGTTGCTTACTTCCTTATTAAACAACAATTCTATCTGCTCTAGCGTCAGGGGAGTATCCTCTACTATATCGTGCAAGAGGGCTCCCAATACAGTGGCTTCGTCGGTGTTATAGTCCAGTACAATCTGTGCTACTGCAATCGGATGTAAGTAAAACGGCTCGCCACTCTGACGCATGACAGGACCGTGGTAGTCCTTGATCAGATTGATGGCTTTTTCTACTAGGGAGAGACCTGCTTGTGACCGCTCTTTGACTGCTTGGAGGAATGTTTGCTCTTGCTCTTGTGCGCCTGGGTAGGTATCATCGGCCCGAAGCCACTCCTCACCTAGCTTCATATGTGGCATATCCATGTCTTTGGAACGCACCTCTCGGACGTTGACAGGAATGACATAGACTAGCGTGAGCTCATTGCCCTCACTGATCGTGCTGCTGTAACCATAGTGAGCCTTCACAATCCGCTCGTTCGCCAATAGAGGCATATTAGTGGGTGCTTCGGGTTTCATAATGCTTTCCTCACCTATTTGTGCCGTGTACAGCGCAGCTAGCGTAGGTAGTGTGGGGGCAGTAGTAATGGCAAATCGCAGGGCCCTTATTTTCTTGATGTGATCAGGGCTTACAGAGTCCACCGCATAGCCTAGCCGCGTATCTTCTATACCTAGTAACACAGGTCCTTGTTCTCTTTCTCCAGCCACTGACTGCACGAAAGAGAAACCGTTCAGAATCACCTTCTTCATCTTTTCTATATCACACTGTAACGTTTTGTGTTGTGTACGTACTTCTATCTTAAGTCTTTGGCCCTTTTTATAGAACGCCTGTTGTAGGGCTTGCAAGAAGTTGTCAAGTGGTAGTGTCTCCACGCCATCCAGGAGTAAAAAGCCTGTGGTACGGTGTATAAATTTATCCATACTTAGGGCCATGGGGGTGAGCTGGTCAGTGAGTTGCTGGGCTAGTTTTTCGAATTCCTTGATGTCACCTTTCTGTTGGCTGATGGCTAGGAGTTTTTTGCTCAGGTGGGCTACACTCCCTAGTTGTTCTATGCCGGCCTTTTTGAGGAGGCTCACAAACCGAAACTCTTTTTCTGTGGCTTCTATGAGTTCTTCTTTGCTTGCCTGGTTATCGATAGCCAACTGTTTTTGCTGGGTGGCCAAGGTGTCAAAGTGTAGTTGCTTCCTACGCGCAAAAAGCAGGCCGATGAGCGTGGCAAAGATGCCTTGGTATAACAACAAATACCCGGTACTAAAGTCCAGTTGCAGGCTGATCGGGCCAATGGCTAGTGTGTAGAAGAGAAAACCCAGGGCTATACCTAGTATTGTAAGGATCATAAAGCTCATCCAGTCTACGAGGACAATGAGGAACATGATGGTGAGGGCCACATTGATGAGCCACTCTACACTTCCTTGGGTGAGCAAGAACATGACGGTGCTGGTAAAGGGCAGGCAGTAGAGCAGTGTCAAGTGCCAGAAGGTGGGTAGGTATGGCAGCAAAGATTGGGTCCATTTGTCTCTCACGAGCAACAAACCACAGGCAAGGACACCTAGGGTACGCAAATAAAGCATCAAGTTATAAGAAGCAGGGGCGTCATGCTCCCACATGAAGTATGGAAAGAGATAGTTGACACAGCAGAATATGCCGAATAAAGCATAGGGTGCACCATAATGTGCTACTTGCCTTTGCGAATACTGTACTATACGCTGGGGTGTGGGTAGCAACTGCTTAAGCTGCGTCCATATGCTTGCACGGTGTGGTCTCCACAAATATTCTTTGCTATGAGTACGATTGACAATAGCAAAGCCATGGTTGCGTATAGCATGGATGCCCAAAAAGACTATCCCATTAGTGACCACTCCCACCACTGAAACCCAACGATCTTGAGATGCTGGCAACAACCACTCACTCAGCAAAATCACTGCGATGGTCACGCCCGAAGCAGCATAAAAAGCTTTTTGATCAGGTTTAAGCCCCAAGACACCTGCAAAAAGTGGGAAGGCTAATAGGGGGCCCGTAAATTTATAAGAGAGCAATACATAGTTATAGAGATCATTTGCACGCATTGAGCCAATCACAATAACGGCAATACCTATACAAACCGTAGCATAGCGCACCCATTTTAGTTCGTCGATGGTGTTGCCCAGCCTTTTACATACTGGATAAATAACATCATGAATTAAGGTGAGCCCTGCCGCATGCAGAAATGAATCGAACGTTGCCATGGTAATGGCTATAAGGCCTGCCAAGGCCAACCCTTTCAGCCCTATGGGGAGAATATGCTCAATGATGCGTAGCACTATAGGCACATCTGTGTTTTCGTCGGGCAGTAAAACGATGCTCGCAAGTCCCAGCAAGGATAAAGCAACCATCAAGGCCAATAAACATGCCGCTACGATAAAAAATTGATTGCGCAACTGCTGTTTGGTTCTTCCCATCAGTATGCGCTGCATCAGGGCAGGGTCAATGACAGAAAACTGGAAAATACTGAGCGATAGGAACAGTGCTGTATAGTAGGATGACTTAGGGTGGTTCAACAATTGCAGTTGTGTAGTGGGCACCTGGATCAACACTTGCTTGATGCCCCCTGCTTGTTTCAAAGCCGCTACTGTGATGATCGGCAAAACAGCAAACAGTACGAGTCCTTGAAACACATCTGTGAAAGCCACTGACTTAATGCCACCATGGGTGGTATACAACACCAGCAACATACCCCCCACCCAGACCCCGACGTGAAAGCCAATACCCAGGCTCTCACTGAGTATGCCTATGACCGTTAGCTCCATCCCTGCAATACAGAGCGCCGTGAAGAAGCCCAATATCCCTGTCATGACCTGACTAGGACCTTTATAAAGCACTCCCATGACGTCTCCCATGGTAATACAGTTGCTAAACTGAATAAACCTAGGGGCAAACACCAGCGCCTGTAGCAATATGGCAATGGCCCAACCGCCAAAAACCGTAAGTGGCTGTATGATGCCTGCGGTTCTCACAGAACCCGTCATATCCAACACAGTTTCTCCTGCAACATCTGTAGCTAGCCAAGTTAGCACCAATGCCCCGGTCCCAAATATCTTGTTAGCATTGGCATACTCCCGAATGTCTGTGATACCCCTACCCGCACAGAGGCCTATAACAAGGGTGATGAGCAAGAACGCATAAATAATCAAGTAATCTATACTAAGATAATGCATGTACTAAGTTCTCCAGTATGCTACAACACATGTAACTAAGATAAATATGATTCCGTTGTCAGGCAAATAACTAAGTGTTTGGGGGAGGGTGCTGGGAAAGGGTTTTGATGACGACGTAAACCGCATACGCAGTACTGACAGGTGCCAGTATGCTCATAAAGACTGGGAATGCTAGCTGCAAGTAAGTATCCAGTTGTATACCTAGCCACACTCCTGCGCCTATGATAGCCATCATTTGAAAGCTCAAGTGGGTGTATTGGAGGTAGCTGCTAGGCGCCCTGTCCTCCTGTTTGGGAGAGCGTGACTTGTTGGAGATGGGGCTCAATAGGACTTTCATTTTTTTTGTGGGAGGTAGTTGGAGGTTGTGTAGCTTTGGTCTCTTTGAAGGAGTTACCCATGTTGCATTTTCCGTTGAACTTGGCTCCCTCTTCAAACACCAGCTTGCTAGTAGTAATATCTCCATTGACAACAGCGGTTGGCTTTAAAGTCAAAAGGCCCGACACTGTGATCGTGCCCTGCACCTCGCCGCTGATTTCTGCAGTTTGGGCGATGATATTTCCTTCTAGCACTGCGGTTTCTCCTAATACTACCTTGGCTTTAGTTTGGATATTCCCCTTTACCTTGCCTTCCACACGCAAGTTCCCTGCTGTATTTAAGTTGCCTTCTAAGCTCGTCCCTTTGCCAATGATGTTGCTGGAGTTGCTCAACTCCTCCTGGGAAATTTCTTTCTTAGCACTGCCAAACATAATAGATAGTTATACTGGTTGTAGCCTAAAATTTAATGAAATGCTCGGGATTTACTGCCTTCCCCTCATGCCAGATCTCAAAACGCAGATGATGCCCTGTAGAAAGCTCTCCTGAGCTAGAACTGCCCATGACGGCGATGGCCTCTCCTGCCTCCACGAAATTACCAACTTTCTTTAACAATGCTGCATTATGTTTATAGACGGAAACTAAACCTTTGTTGTGTTGAATAACCATGACCCAACCTGTTTCTACAGTCCAGGCAGAAAAAATAACTGCCCCGTTGGCCACACACGTAACAGGTTTGTGTTCTTTAGCAACGATGCC
Organism: Amoebophilaceae bacterium UBA1467; assembly: GCA_002325615.1. Lineage (GTDB taxonomy): Bacteria > Bacteroidota > Bacteroidia > Cytophagales > Amoebophilaceae > UBA8403. The sequence continues at coordinate 10,603 of DCSL01000020.1, read as the reverse complement.
CACGTCATACTGCCCCCTACTGTGTTTGGAAGGGGGAGTAACAGTGCCACGGACAGAAGAAAAGAAGAAAAGAGCTTGCAAGGCATTCATAGGCTTGTTGCAGGTAGTCGCAGGAGATGATTCGCTATGCTCAAACTCACTCTGCAGCAGCGCGTCGGCAGCAGCTAGTTGCTCGGATGAGTAAGGAGCGGGAATTTCCTCAGTCTGCTCCTCGTTAGCTGTGGGCAGTTCGTTGGAAGGTGGCTCTTTGCCGGCAATAATGCTCTGCAAGAGTGCAATAAACTTTTTCTGTTGGGTGGTTTGTTCCTCGAGCGTATCTACTGCCGTGGCCAGCTGAATGAGTTTTTTTTTGTTTTCCAGCTCCATGTAAACAGGATTTAACCACCTGGCCAGGATGGTGGTGGATAGTGCTAGACTACACAGTAGGAGAATGCTCAACAGGACAGCACCCAAGGAGATGAGCTTCGCATAGCTGAAACTAAAAGTGGACTTTTCTGCTAAATTTTCTTCGTTGCGAATAACGAGCTGATAGCGCTTGGTTAGCCAACCAGAAAACGTCTTTTTGAAATTCAAAATCTGCAACTATTTAGTGGATGTCAAAAGTAAGTATTTCTTGGTTTGTGCATTTGGGCATTGATCATTGGGTGATGAAAGGGGTGACCTATAGCACTTGTTGCGCGACAATTTTTTTACATACCATCGAACCGGCTCATCATGGCCTCGTATACCAAACGGCTGTCCCTGTAAATCCACTATGGTCATAGCTGTCTTCAGAGGCATGTACTGAAGCGGTAGATGGGGCATTGTGCTTGTCCGATTTGTCCCCCCCAAACCTCTGCGATTGTCCTTGAAACTCTTTTTAGCAAATGATTGGACCACCCCTTTTTGGAGATACCGTTGGTCTCCATAATAGCCATCCTGCAGGTTCATCTGTAGCACGATAGCCAGGTCATTCGCATTACTAAAAAGCCCTGAATTGCCGGCTACACCGCCATAGAGTGCGGCCATAAGGTCGTGCACCACGCCCTGAAGCAGGTCTTGTCTAAAAAAATTATCCTTTTCAGTAGGTGCCATACGATCTTGTGCCAACTTATGCAAAGGATGGTACGTTAGGGTAGCCAGTCCTAAAGGACGATAAAACGTTGCTTCTAAAAAATTGTCTAAGGGTTGTTCGAGCAGCTTTTCTGCCAGGTGATGGAGGAAATAAAAACCTACGCAGCTGTATTGATAACTGTAGCTCTTGAACCAGCTTTTGTCTCTTAATGCAGTGTTGACGCAGCAGTCCCATACGAGTTCTTTGAGCCACGTGGCTCCATATAAGTCACTAGCCAACTGGTGCTGATAGGTAGGAGAAGGATGGGTGCTGAATAATGCCTTTCTCAATCTGCCGTTTGCATCGAATAAGGTCTGCCTGATCTCGCCCCATACATAAGCCGGCAGGCCTGCTTGGTGGGCTAGAATGCGCCGAATCTTTAAAGCTCCTTTGTTGGTGCCTTTGAGTGAGGGAAGGTAAAAAGAAAGCTTTTTATTGATATTGAGTTGCTCGGTTCCAGCCAAATACATCAGTGCTTGTAGGGTCCCCACGACCTTAGTAACAGAAGCAATATCATACATTGTATCGGGCGTTACGGGCTTTCTTTTTGCATCAGTGTGGTACCCGTAACTTTTGTCAAAAACCACTTTCCCTTTTCGGGCCACCAACACCTGGCAACTGGGCATTGATTCTTCAGCAATGGCTTTTTCCACAATGTCGTCGATGGTTTGAAGTATTTGGCTGTCCATATCTGCTGCCTCAGGAGGCGCATAGCCAAGCCGCGATATTTTTTCTGTTCGGATGCCTTGGCCTGCTGCCCAACCCCCTGGAATGCTGACAGGCAGCGTGCCCTTGGATGATAAGGCGCCAAAGATGATTTGTGGCACTATCTTGGCAGCTACAGGGTCATCTTCGTAGGGCATAATAACATGCTTGAATGTTTGGAAGTGCGCTAGGCTATATACATTTCCGAAAGGAACGATGATGAGTGCTGTATCCTTTTCCAGGGACTTTAGTAACTGCAACTCCTCTGTTTGGAGACCAAAGTTGCTGCTGCGTTTTTCGCTCATGCCGTGAATGCCTACAATGACTACTTGGTACTGCTTGAGCTTGTTAGCCAGTGTGTTGACTGCTTCTGGCGTGATTGTCCCGCGGATCAGGGTATGTTGAGCCATGGGTGCGTATTTTTTGAGCATGCTAGGGAACAGTTCGGCTGCACTAAGCCCACAGCTCTGCGTAGTACTCATTGCTGTTGCAGCAGCTTCCTTGGGCTTTTTAGTGTCATCGTCATTGACGATAGACAAGCAAGCGATGTTGTGGTATGCTAGATTTTTGAGTGGAATCAACCGACCCTCGTTAGCCACAACTGTGACCGCCTGCTCAAACAACAACTGTTTGAGCAGATGTGCTTGGGGGGTGTGTAGTTGTGCTTCTAGGTTTTGCGTTTCAATAGGTTGCCAGGTAGACAACTGCATCTGATATTTCAGTCGTAAGAGGCGCTTTACTTTTGCGTTCATGGCCTGGCCATCCAGCTTTTTTTGCTGAATAGCTTGCCTAATAAGGGCAATAGCTTTGGAAACATCTTCTGGAAATACCAGTACATCGTTGCCTGCCTGAAGGGCCAGTAAATCAACTTCTCCAGGCTGATGATGGGCACTGACTCCCTTCATGTTTAAGGCATCGGTAAAGACCAACCCCTGAAACCCTAGTTGAGTCTTGAGTAGGTCTGTAACCACTTTTTTACAAAGCGTCGTGGCGCGTTGTGGTGTAGCATCATAAGCAGGCACATGCAGGTGTGCGACCATCATTCCTTGGATGCCTGCCGCAATGGCCTTCTTGAAAGGAAATAGCTCCAGCGCATCCAATCTGTTCCGATCATGCGCAATCGTGGGCAACGCGTAGTGGGAGTCTTGGCTCGTATCCCCATGGCCAGGAAAATGCTTGGCTACAGCCAAAATACCGTGGTCTTGTAATCCCTTGATGTAAGCAATTCCCTTGACTGCTACTTTTTCTTTGCACTCCCCGAAGGACCTTTCTCCAATCACCGAGTTGCTAGGATTGCTATTGACATCCATGACAGGAGCAAAGTTGATGTGCACTCCTATTCGCTTGAGCTGCCGCGCAATTTCAGTACCCATGTCGTAGATCAACGTATCATCCTGCAGGGCCCCTAGCGTCATTGGCTTAGGGTAGCTGATCGTACCGTCAAGGCGCATTCCTAAGCCCCATTCTGCATCCGTGGCAATGAGTAGCGGGGTTGGAGCCGTTTGTTGATAGCGGTTGGTGAGCGCGACTTGGTTGATAGGGGTTCCTTGAAAAAAGATAAGTCCACCAATGTTATAACGTTGAATAAGCTCCTCAATAGCACTATAATGTGCTTCATCCTTGTTAGCATAGGCCGCTACCAAAAAAAGCTGTGCAATACGTTGCTCTTCAGAAAGGCTCTGAAATACATTGTCTACCCATGCTTCTTGTTGCTGCTCACTGCGATCATTTTGGGCATAAGCAGAAAATAGCATGCTGATCAGTAGGAAAACGCAAGGCAGGCCATAAGCTTTATGCCGTGTGTTCATATTGTCAGTATTTTTGAAGCCAGCGACTACTCCCTCATATCAGACCGAAGATAAAACTATTAAGCCGTAGATTGGCCCCATGCAGCCCCTGAACCTTCCTGCTTTTTCGTATAAGATCCAGTCTTCCAAGACAGGCTACCAAATTTTTGACGTGGTGCGCAAGAAGTATGTACAGCTGACATCTGAGGAATGGGTAAGACAGCATTTTTTGCACTATTTGATAGGTCATCTTGCTTACCCCCAAGCGTTGATTAGGCTGGAGCAGGGAGTACAGTACAATCGTCTTCTGCACCGCCCCGACATCGTGGTGTATGACCGGTTGGCCAAGCCCTTGATGCTTGTGGAGTGTAAGGCACCCCATATTAACATTAATAACGAGACTTGGGGGCAGATAGCACGCTACAATGCCCATTTTAATGCCCAGGTACTGGTCATCACCAATGGGATTGAGCATTTTTGCTGGCAGCTGGACTATGAGAAGGGAAGCCATGTATTGTTACAAGATATGCCTTGTTTCAATACGCTCGTTTAGGGCTTATGCTGTAATGAGGAATAGTGCGTACCAAGCTGCAGGCACTGGCTTGCTAGAAGAATTGGTAACTTTGGCAAGTCTATTATGTACGCGTACGACAAGCAGGAAAAACACCGTATGATGTTGAATACAAAACAATACATAGCAGCACACCAAAATCGGTTTCTAGGTGAGTTGATGGATTTTTTGCGCATCCCTTCAGTGAGTACCTCAAGGGAATATGCCGAAGACGTACAAAATGCAGCTGAGTTTGTTAAGCAAAAGCTTCTGGAGGCCGGTACTGACCAGGCTAGGTTGATCGAAACTAAGGGCTGTCCCTTGGTATATGGTGAAAAGATGGTAGATAAAAGCCTGCCTACAGTGCTTGTATATGGACACTACGACGTTCAGCCAGCAGATCCTTATGAACTCTGGGAGACACGGCCTTTTGATCCCGTTGTAAAAGAAGATAAAATTTATGCTAGGGGTGCTTCTGATGACAAAGGCCAGGTGTATATGCATATCAAAGCCTTGGAAACCTTGATAGCTACCAAGCAGCTACCTTGCAATGTCAAATTTCTGATTGAGGGGGAAGAGGAAAGTGGATCTGATAGCCTCACTTACTTTCTTAAAGACCAACAAAACCATGCTTTGCTCCAGGCAGATGCTGTGCTTGTATCAGACACTGCCCTGTCGTCTTTAGAACAGCCTTCGCTTACAACAGGGCTGAGGGGGATTGTTTATTTAGAGGTAGAGGTTACGGGGCCTAACAGAGACCTACACTCTGGTACTTATGGAGGTGCGGTCGGTAACCCCATTAACATACTCTGTCAAATGCTTTCCTCGCTGAAAGATGCACACAATCGCATCACTATTCCTGGCTTTTATGACCGCGTTGAAGTACTCTCAGAGATAGATCGGACTGCACTCAATCACACTCCTTTTGTACTATCCAAGTACAAAGAAGCACTTGGCATAGCGGCAGTGATAGGAGAGCAAGGCTATAGTACGATAGAGCGCATTGGCATTAGGCCCTCTTTGGATATCAATGGTATTTGGGGAGGCTATACAGGTGAAGGAGGAAAAACAGTCTTGCCCTCAAAAGCACACGCCAAGCTCTCCATGCGCCTTGTTCCCCATCAAGAGGCCCAAGAGATCATTGCCCAATTCACTAATTACTTTACCGCACTCGTTCCAAAAGGCGCCAAGGTACAAGTGAAAGTGGTCCATGCGGGTAGCAATGCTGTAGTGGTTAATAGAAATTCGGTCGCTTTGCAAGCAGCTAAAAAGGCCTTTGAAGACGTTTGGAAAAAAAGTCCTGTGCTAACGAGAGATGGAGGAAGTATTCCTATTGTTGCACAGTTCAAGGAAGTCCTAGACTGCGACATTGTGCTCATGGGTTTTGGCCTAGATTCAGATGCCATCCACTCACCCAATGAACACTTTGGGTTGGCTAACTTTTTTAAGGGCATTGATACTGTTATTACCTTTTACAAGCACTTGGCTGCGCTGTATACATAAATCGCTCCTACCTGGAATTATGTTTGGGGTTGGAATTGCGTTTTTTAGAACGGCAGACGTATATTTGCTGCGCTGTGATGTAACGGGTTTTCCCGTCTATGCGTAAATCAATTTGGGGAATTAGCTCAGCTGGCTAGAGCGTCTGCCTTGCACGCAGAAGGTCATCGGTTCGACTCCGATATTCTCCACATCCCTTGCCCAGCGACTCCGGGCTACTAAAGTCTCCTAACCTACTACACATCATCGCCAAAGTAGTGCTCCCACGCAACCTTGCCGAAGGCAGCTACGTTGTTGGGGAAGTGCTTGGGGTATTATGCAAATGCTTTTATCCGGGTTGCTATTGCAACTTGGCAGCATTTCGCCCAGTACAAGCACCGCAGCTAGAAAGAACCCACATCTGTATTGTGTGGTTACTCAGATCTGACATTGATCCATGTAGCTACCAACCAAAGTAATGCGATACACGCCTGCCAGAAAAGGTACTATAATGATAGGAACCCAAAAGCAAGTCGTACGTATCGACAAGAAAGTCTACTTGCTCGAGCAGCTAAGATTCATGCTAAAAATTTACTTTTTGTCCTAAAATATAAATTTTATGATAATTTTAGTCAAAAAAGCTTAGTAAATAAATCTTTATGCTTACTTGCACATACTCGATCAGATTAATTGAAAAACTTAAATCCCTAGATTTAGAGGAAGGGGGCGTACTAAACTTTGATTTAATCAATAATGCTATTCACTGGGCCAAAAAATACCATGGTGTCCAGGTGAGAAAAAGCGGAGAGCCTTTTTATACCCATGTGTTGGAGGTAGCCTATATGGTGGCTGATGATAGCCTAAAAACCGATGTAATTGTTGCCAGTATACTACACGATATCGTTGAAGATACAGAGGTTACCATAGGCATGGTCCTAGACAGTTTTGGGTGGCGAGTAGCTGAAATGGTAGACAGGCTTACTCGTGATAGACCTGATAAAAGTAAGTTAAGCGTGGAGGCAATGCTGCGTTATGCCCATCAAAATAATGATAGAGAAGTGATTCTAATAAAAACCATTGATAGGCTCCATAACATACGTACAATTCGTTGCTTACCCGAAAAAAAGAAAAAAGAAAAAATAGCTGAAACCATAAGAAACTTCTTGATTCTTGCTGAAGAATTTTCTTTAAGCCAGCACGGCACACACCTGTACACAGAATGCCTAAAGTTGAATATCGAATTGGGGGTAGTTGCAGCAAGTGACATCAAGAAGAGGGAGAGTGTATTTGATGAAAGGCCTGTTTTGCCCCTTCTAGTCTGTCAAAATACCTGACTGCTAAATAGTATAGCCCCCCTACTGGAACTAATATGACAAATATCCCATAGTATCCGAAATACTTGGTAGCGTATACGAGACCAAATGAAGTGATCACGTAAGTCATTAACTTGGCTAGTGCACTTAGTAGGCTAGTGTAGGTAAATCTTTTCATGATTGGGAAGTGTCTATAAAATATCGGGCTGGCAGGTATGTCGTCGAATACAAACAGGGCAGCTAGGCACTGAAAGAAAAAAACGACACTTTCGCTGGGATAGCTATGCATCACTATGGGGAAAAAAACAATGCACGCAAAGAACAAAATGAATTTTGCTTTTAGTATGCGTATAGGATATACCTTGCTGCTAAGATAGGCTAGAAAAAGCAACCCGAGCATATCCACAATGGATACCCAGAAATTGTGATAAATGATGGCACTTGCCGAGAGGGCCAGATCGTTCTTCAGTACATCTGCGCAGTAGATATAAATAAAATAGAAGCAAGGCGACCTTGCACAGCATATGAAGAAGTATGCCAAAGAGGTCAAAGAGACTTTTTGTTGATCAAATTTATTCTTCACAAGGTCCTCATCCCAAGCTATTTTGTTGTCAGAAAATCTCGCTTTCAACATCTTCTTTTTATGGGAAAATTCTGACGCCTCCTTTAAACTGGTTCTGGCAGCTCCGCCAACCAGTCCTATGATAGCACCCAATAAAAAGGCTACTCTCCAATACTCATGTTCTGTACCAAAAATACGCTCATTCGTAAAAAAAGATCCTATCCCCAGCGCCATACTGGTACCCACTGCAGAAAAAACTGTAATGATGGCCACCAGAGGATATTGCAGGGGTGGGTTGAAACTCTCGGTAATGTAAATTTCTGCGCCCCTAGATTCGGCACTGGCCGCCATGCCTTGCAGCATACGACACATTGTAATAACTATAGAAGCCGTAATGCCTATCTGGGCATAGGATGGTAAAAAAGTGATGGTAGTACAAGTGATCGCCATGATGATGGTGGTGATCACTATGACCAGCTTCCTACCAATAAAATCTCCGATATAGCCGAATATAAGTGCTCCAAAAGGTTTCAGTAAATAGGTAGAGCAGAATGCAAATGCCGATAATAATGCGGCATTGAAGGGGTCGGTCTTGGCAAAGAAGACATTGTTCAGGAGCAATGCCATGTGGATATACAGCTGAAGGTCAAAATACTCTAGGAATGTTCCTATCGACAACAATCCTATAGCTCTTTTCTGTTCTCTGGTAAGGGCGGTTTGCATAGCCAATTGTGTATTATTTGTATTTCTTCTTATTAATTAGTCCAGAGTCCTTTTTAATAAAAAAGTATGGCATTCGCAAATTTTTCTATTTGATGCATCTGCAGATACGAAAAAAATTTATGTGAAAGGCACAAGGGATCGGTAGTGTGCACAGCTCATACTTTTTGGAAATTTATAGGGTCTGGCCCTATGACAATAGCAAGGCTTATTGTCTGAAGCCTGATAATGTGCCAACATTTTAAGCAAGCTTTTCGATGACGATGTTATGGTTGGTGTAGATGCAGATGTCTGCTGCCACGGTGAGGCTTTCTTGAACGATCTCTTTTGCGCTTAGGTGAGGAGCATGCTTCTTGAGGGCAACAGCTGCTGACTGAGCATACATACTACCAGACCCTATCGCAGCAATTTGGTTGTCAGGTTCTATAACATCTCCTGTTCCAGAGACAATAAGCAATTCTTCTTTGTTCGCCACGATCAGCATGGCTTCTAGTCTCCTCAGGTAACGGTCCATGCGCCAATCCTTGGCTAGCTCAATAGCAGCGCGTTTCATGTTGCCTGCATAGCTCTGTAGTTTTTCATCAAAACGGTCTAGCAGCGTAAATGCATCTGCTGTAGACCCGGCAAAGCCTGTTATAATCTTGCCGTTTAGCAGTTTTCTTAGCTTTCTGACGTTGCTTTTGGCTATAGTGTTGCCCAGGGTAGCCTGCCCATCTGCACCAATGGCTACCTCATTATTGTGCATGACAGCAAGCACTGTTGTTGATTTTACTTGAGACATTTTTCTGGATTGGTTGGCTATATAAGTGA
>DCSL01000020.1:0-1541 GCA_002325615.1 Amoebophilaceae bacterium UBA1467 | reverse complement strand
GTGATAACATACCTGGTGCATCAATTAATGAACCAGCATTCTCCTGGGGTCTTCTAATAGTTCCTTGAAGGTCTTCAAGAAGGCAGCCCCCGCAGCCCCGTCCACTACTCTATGGTCACAAGATAGCGTCGCCTTCATGGCATGTCCGGGGACTATAGCTCCGGTTTTCACTACAGGCACTTGCTTGATTTCTCCTATGGCCAAGATGCAGGCTGCTGGAGGATTTATAATGGCCGTGAAAGATTCGATCCCTAGCATGCCCAAGTTAGAAATGGTAAAAGTATTTCCTTCTACATCTTTGGGCCTTAGTTGTTTACTATGAGCTTTTTGACTGAGGTTTTTTATTTCTGCCGCAATGTGGGCTAGTGATTTACTGTCAGCAAAATGCAACACGGGCACTACTAACCCCTCTTCTACAGCTACGGCTACGCCTATATGGATATGCTTGTTGTAGCGGATTTTGTCTTGTAGCCAGGCCACATTGATAGCTGGATGTTGCCTGATAGCCATGGCTGTTGCTTTAATAACAATGTCGTTGAAAGATATTTTGATGGGGGCATATGCATTGATGCTGGGGCGTGCAGCTACGACCTCGTCCATGGCTACGTTGATAGTCAAGTAAAAGTGAGGAGCATTTAACTTACTCTCTACCAAGCGCTTAGCTATGATGGTGCGTACCTTCGGAATAGGCACGTCTTCATAGGCCTCTGCACCCACAACAAGGGGCAGGGAGATGTTGTTAGAAAATAACTCTTTGGGTTGGGCAGTAGCTGCAACACTTTCTATATCACGTTTGATAATGCGTCCACCCCCTCCAGTACCTTGTATGTCAGCCAGGTCGTAACCTTTTTCTTGCGCCATTTTTTTGGCCAGCGGTGAGGCAAGTAGGTGGGGGGTAGGGAGTGGCTGTGTAGGCCCTGAAGTAAGTACACTAGCAAGCGTCGGTATTGCTGGAGGAGTTTCTATTAGGCTTTCTTCCTGCCGTTGAGGGGGTTGATTGGCTTCTTCTAATAGCGTAGCAATGTCTTCTCCTGGTGCTCCAATGATCGCCATCACAGCATTGATAGGTACTGCTTCTTTTTCTTTGACCCCTATGTAGAGCAGAGTGCCGTCCTCATAGGCCTCTAGCTCCATCGTAGCCTTGTCTGTTTCTACCTCTGCCAGTATATCTCCTGCTTTTACGGTATCTCCTTCTTGTTTCAACCAAGCAGCAACCACCCCCTCCTCCATGGTGTCACTCATCTTCGGCATTCTGATTACTTCAGCCATATGGTATGCTCGTTGGGAATCAAAAATAGAGGATAATGTATAGAATGAAAATCATCAATCACTTTTGTGCCTTTTTACTCCCCTTGATGACAGTTGGGTGTAAAACTGAAAACAAACAAAAAAGAACCTCTCCTCTGCTCCAAAGAGTACAGGTACTCTACGCCTACTGATACCTGAGGAATATTGAATAAAATGAGGGGGTGCACGTCTGCTAGTAAAGCCAGACTTATGGAGTTTTCGTATTGGGTGGTTATGCGTTCTAAACACTTTAT
>DCSL01000075.1:415-5551 GCA_002325615.1 Amoebophilaceae bacterium UBA1467 | reverse complement strand
TCGATGAAATAACAACGATCCTAGTCCTCGTCGTGTATTTTCTTCGGGATTAAATACAAACAAGGTCTTTAGTTTAAAGGCATTTTTGATACCAAACTCCTGCTGTAATGTCTTCTTATAGATCATGAGCCCTAAAGGTTGATTTTCTATCAACATGACTTCACAGTAGCGATCGTCGAACTTCTGAAGCTTTTGCAATGTTAAGCACCGGTGCTCATAAAGTGAGCTGATTCTGTTATCGAAAGCCTCTTCAATCAAGGTAAAAAGGGAGTCACTTTTCTTGACAATCTGAAAAAAATACCACTTGAGTCATGGTACTGATTATTTCTGAGCCGTTGGTTGAGCAAAAGGAGCATCCTACACCTTTTAACTAAGATGTCCTCTATCAAATATGGTCTCCTTATTGAGGCTGTATGCCTGTAAATACTTCATAAAATGAACTGCATCCTTATAGTCTAGGGTTTTGACGCTCCAACCCACCATGTTGATTTTGAGTAGCTTGGCTAGGGTAGATTTACCACTTCCATTAGCCCCCTCTAGCAGAATAAAGTCTTTTATGTTTTTAGGATTTTGTGGTTCTTTTAGCCCTGCTGTGCTACCTTCTTCGACCCCCAGAGTAGTCACTATTTGATTGACTACCTTGTTCAGCGACGCTGGATTACTGGATTTGAACATATTTTGCACTTTTCCAACTCTAACGCATCAATGGCCTGCTCTTGTTAACGTGCATGATAACGTTGGAGTCAGGTGTCTCCAGGCGCCTGTGCCAAGACAGCAACAAAGTTTTCGAGGACAAAATTGTTGAGAAAACCCTTTTGCCAGGCAGTCGGTCCAGAATGCCCTCTCCATAAGTTTCCATAAACAATTTCGCTAAAGTGTGCCCGATCGTAGATAATTCTCTCATCTCCAAGATACTTCTCTAAGTACCGTTCGAACTGATCAGCGGCGCGGTGACTCAAAGAGAGTGAGTACCAGACCTGGGGACTCAGCTTCGATCTTAATCTATTGACCAAAGTGGTTTTGCCAGCGCAATCACCCCCTTATATAATGATGCCTAGTCTTCTCTTCATAGCCTATATCATGTTGGGTTGCTTTATTCTAACCATAGTAGACTCTTTTCTGGAAGAACCTGCTGATTATAGTTGCCCTGGTACCTATCATAATCACCTTGCATGTACCAAAACAAATTTGGCCTATACTATAGTCTAGGATATATAATCACAGGCTGGACAACAGTAATTTCTAAGGTCCAATGTGTTACTGCACCTACATGACCCAAGTTGGCAGAGATATCCAGGTAGATGCCCAACGCAGCAGTTTGCTTCAATCCAAAGATCATTTGTGCAAAGTGGGTGGCTCCCAACTTCTCAGTAGAGGGCATCAGGGTGTAGAAGCATGCCTGCGCTAGGAATTTTACACATCTTGCCCTTCGAAGGTTGTTTGCTATCCTGCATCTGGTCTATGATGATTATGGAGTCCCCAAAGAAAATCTGTAAGATATAGTACCTAAATTTTCTACAGTGAAGGGCTGTATGGTCACTTTACCCAGCTTATTGGCTTCCTGTATTGCATGTGCAGTCAAGATCATTGCTTAGTGAGTTGGTCATTCCTTATCAAGTCGCTCCCTATCCCTCATGTTCCATAGTGTTGTATAGTGCCCGCCTTGTGAAAGCAGCTGCTGATGTGTCCCATCTTCTACTATTTTTCCTTTGTTAAAAACCAGAATACGATCCATCTGTCTCAGTGTGGCAAGTTTATGACTGATGACTAGTACTGTTTTGTCACGTACCCATGCTGCTAATGAAGCGTGAATTTTTTGCTCAGTGGCTGCATCGAGGTGAGCAGTAATTTCATCCAAAATGACAATAGGTGCTTCTTTGAGTAATGCTCTGGCAATGGCAATGCGTTGCCTTTGGTCTTCTGAGAGCTTCAGTCCACGCGCACCAACAGAAGTGGCATACTGGTGGGGCAACTGGACGATAAACTCATGTGCACAGGCTCTTTTTGCAGCTTCAATGATCTCGCTACCATCTGCATCTGGTTTTCCATACCGGATGTTTTCTAGTATGGTGCTATGGAACAAGGTACTTTCTTGAGCTACTACAGTAAGGGCTTTATGCAGCGTCTTCTGTGTTACATCGCGTATATCTTGCCCATCAATCAGGATTGCACCACTCTCCAAGTCGAATAGTCTTGAAATAAGATTGACAAAAGTAGTTTTCCCACTTCCTGAGTGGCCTACCAAACCAATCTTTTGTTTGGCTGCTATGTAAATAGTCTGCCTATTGAGTAGGTTGGAGGCTTTCGAATAGCCAAATGTTACCTTCTCGAAGCTGATGGTGCCTGCGTTTACTACCAATGATGTTGCATGGGATTTATCTTGGATACGTGACGGTGCTAGTAAAACTTGCAATGCCTGACTCACTTTGCCCCACAGGGTATTCAACTTTTGCATCCGCTCAAACATTTTCCATAGTCCATTTGTAATGATCAAATTGGTTGATAAGATCATCGCAAATGCTCCTGCAGAAACCTTATGCTGACCGTACATGCGTACCAAGAGCAGCAGACAGACCACTTGGTAGAGCTGGAAACTAGCTCCCTGAAAAATGTAAAACTTGAGCATCAACCAACGATATCGTTGACTCGCCTTGAGGTATCCTACTTGAAACCGATTCAGTTGTTTTAGTGCATAAGCTTGCATCGAAAACAAGCGCGCCGTAAGGATGTTGTCGAACATATCAGTCATCTTCCCTCCTATTTGCGCAGCGGTTTCTGCAGCATACTTGGCCAGTTGAAGTGAACGCTGGGTAATGAACAACGCAGTAGCAACCGTCAATAAAGCCCAGGAGGAAATAACCCAGGCAAGGCCATGGCTCACCTTCCATAAGCTAATAAAGGCCCCCCCCACCAGTAAGAAGTTAACGAGATAGTCATACAAAACTACGGCCACCAAAGCAGGGATGCACACTGCTACATCATTGACTTTTGTGGTCAAATTCCCTGCAAGTTGGGTTTGAAAGAACCCATATTCACGTTGCAGAACATGCTTAAAAACAGAGGTAGTAACATGGTTCTGTAATGCAGGTTCGTACCTTAATGTACACCACTCCTGAAAACGAAAGGTCAGTAACTCAATCAAGAGGACTATCCCAAAATGGCCTACAAGTGTCCATAACTCATCGAGCGTAGTCGATGTTTGTACAACCGCATCGACTAGCATTTTGATAAGCTGTGTTTTTAAAAACACATTGCCACTGTAGATCAATAAAATAAAGATCAGCGCTACTAGATAAAACCTAAAGGAAGAGACTGCGCTTAACACAAAGCTGAGGCTATGGATACGATACTATTCGGAGACCTTAGTGGACATACTGCCTACTTTTATGACGTTATAACACTAAGGGTTTTCTGCCAATAACGCTTTGACAATAAGGACTTTCTGTATCTCAGCAGTACCTTCTACGATCGTGCAGAGCTTTGCATCTCTATAGTATTTTTCTACAGACATTTTTTTCATGTATCCATAGCCACCAAAAATTTGCATGGCCATATTAGTAGCTTCTCCGGCCAACTCAGAAGAAAATAGCTTGGCCATTGAAACCAGTTTTTGCGCTGCTCCATCACGCATTTTTGAGGCTATAGCACTTTGATTGTGTGCACTGGCTGCTTCTTTAGTAGCCAGGTCAGCGAGTTGAAATACAACTCCCTGAAAGTGTATGATTGGCTTCTTGAATTGAAAGCGCTTTTGTGCATATTTGATGACTGCTTCAATGGCCCCTTAGCAATTCCTAGACCTAAAGCGGCCATGGCTATTCTGCCTGCCTCTAGCACACGCATCGCTTGCTGAAATCCCTGTCCTAGTTTGTCCTAACACATTTTCTGAAGGAACATAGCAATCCTTAAAAATAAGTTCACCGATCTCAGAAGCCCGCATTCCCATCTTATCGTCCTTGTTACCAATGATGACTCCCCCATTACATTTTTCTACAACAAATGCACTTATTCCTTCCTTTTTATTAGGCATTTTTGTTTTAGCAATGACCACTACCAGCTTACTTACTTTTCCATTGATGATAAACTGTTTTTTCCCCTTCAGCACCCAACCACCGGCTACCTGACGTGCTACAGTTTTTAGGCTACTTATGTCAGAGCCTGCCTCTGCTTCGGCAAGCGCCCAAGAACCAATCCACTTTCCTGAACTAAGCCTAGGCAACCATGCTTGTTACTACGTCTTGTTGCCGTAGCTGAGAATATGCCTTATGCAAAATGAGTTGTGGGCTAGTATTGAGTTGTGGGCTAGTATAGAGAGTGCAACAGCAGCATCTAATTTTGCGAACTCTTCAATTACTGTTGCATATTGTGTGTAGCTCAGGCATGAACCGCCGTACTCTTGGGGGACTAGGCTACCTATCATACCTAGGTTACCAACCTGCTCAAAAAACTGGATGGGCAAAGGCTGTACTTCATCCCAATGCTTTTGATAAGGGATAATTTGGGTGCGTCCAAATTCTTGAATAATCTCCTGAAGCATGTTTTAGCTTTTATGTACACATGAAGCGCTTTTGTGCACTTAATTAATTATTGAAGATCAAATAATTAACAAATATGTTATCAATGCAAATCTTTTGTCATTTTTTTACAAGCTGGCAACATCAACACTTGCCTATTCTGAGCTTTCATTGAACTGCGCATGGGTATCATGACCAAATCTATCATCGTTGCCAAGGCTGAGAACCATGTTATTGGCCAAGGTCACCAACTACCCTGGCACCTACCCAAAGACATGCAGCACTTTAAGCATACGACTATGGGTCATCATGTAATCATGGGAAGAAAAACCTTTGCATCGATCAAAAAGCCCCTACCGGGCAGAAAACTCATTGTCATAACACGTAACCCCAATTACCAGGTTGAGGGAGGCACCATTGTGCACGACATCACCGCTGCCCTAGCAGTGGCCGAGCAAGCCGACGAAACAGAAGTATTTATCGCAGGCGGGGGGGAGATTTATCGAGCAACCCTGGCTTTGGCAGACAAAATTTATCTGACAGCAATAAAAGCTCAGCTAGACGGTGATACTTTCTTCCCTAGCATCAATGTCAACCAATGGAAGGAAGTAAAGCGCATCCACCA
>DCSL01000075.1:0-382 GCA_002325615.1 Amoebophilaceae bacterium UBA1467 | reverse complement strand
CCCAGCCGATGAAAGACATTCCTACGCTTACGATTTTGTTGAATTAGTCAGAAAAGCGCATGAGAGCAATAACTGCTGGGATTATCACTATAGGTGACGAGCTGCTTGATGGCCACACTCTGAATACCAACGCTCAGTAGATGTGCAGTACATTGCGCCAAATAGGTAGAAAATTAGATCCAGATCACCACAGTAGGTGATGAGAAAAAGTCGAATGATCTTGCTTTTCTCTACGTAGTGTAGTAATCCGTGAGGCTCGGGTTCTAGGAAGTTTTAACAAGCATACTGGTATGGTTTTGAGGGCATTGTCTGAGTAGGGCTAAGGATAATTAGCTCTGTGGCTCTGGAAATCCCTATGGCGATTGATCAATGCCCTTGCAAT
>DCSL01000080.1 GCA_002325615.1 Amoebophilaceae bacterium UBA1467 | reverse complement strand
CTGTTGGACATGGGAGGAAAACAGAATGATCTAGAAAGTATGGGTGCTATATTTTTTGATGAAAATCCCCTAATCCAAGTTTTTAGCAGGCAATTATGAAAAAAAGCATTCATTTATAAGGTCAAAGAGGGCATGTCGACCATCGTTGGCTCGATACCTACCATGCTTTCAGCTTTGGAAGCTACCACAATCCCTACAGCATGAATTTTGGCGCACTTAGGGTACTTAATGATGATGTGTTGCAGGGCGGGGGTGGGTTTGGAGTACACAGGCATGAAAACATGGAGATCATTTCGATACCATTACAAGGTGCCCTTGCGCATGGTGATAGTACAGGCCATACAAGCGTCATTCGGCCCAATGACGTGCAGGTGATGTCTGCTGGTACAGGCATCATGCATACCGAGCGCAATCACTCTGCTCATGAACCAGTCAGCTTCTTACAGCTCTGTATACTGCCTGCAACACAAAACCTGCTGCCGCGGTATGCACAACAAAGCTTTGACCCAAAGACCTGGAAAAATCAATTTGGTTTATTGGTAGGGCCTAAACAGCAGCAGCAAGGCAATTTGTGGATCAACTAGCAGGCAGTCATTGCCAGAGCAAGCGTAAAGGTAGGCAAGGTTGTGAGCTATGCATTGCAGGCCCCTGGCCATGGGGTGTATATATTTGTGATCGAGGGAAAAGTCAGTGTAGCAGAAGAGGTGCTAGGTAGGAGGGATGGCATGGGTGTGGAGGGTGTCAATCAACCGGTTTGCCAAGGTCTTGAAAACTTGCGATTTGCTACTCATCGAAGTGTCTATGCAGTTTGCCTGACCATGATCGAGGTTCAAGTTGCACGATGGTATCATTGCACAACGTATGGCGCATATTTATAGGTGTATTCCCTCCCCATAAGCGTCAGCCACTGCTTCCATGATGGCTTCAGACATGGTAGGATGAGGGTGCATAGATTTAATAATTTCGTGCGCAGTTGTTTCCAATTTTCTGGCAACTACTACCTCTGCAACCATCTCCGTAACGTTGGCCCCTACCATGTGTGCCCCTAACCACTCTCCGTATT
The DNA here is from genome assembly GCA_002325615.1 of Amoebophilaceae bacterium UBA1467. Lineage (GTDB taxonomy): Bacteria > Bacteroidota > Bacteroidia > Cytophagales > Amoebophilaceae > UBA8403. The sequence continues at coordinate 4,865 of DCSL01000080.1, read as the reverse complement.
GCGCATCAAAGATGACTTTTACAAAACCCTCCTTGGCGCCGGCTGCGTTGGCCTTTCCTGAAGCAGAGAAAGGAAACTTACCTACCTTAATTTTGTAGCCTGCTGCTTGGGCTGCCTGCTCAGTATAGCCCACAGAGGCTACCTCTGGCTGACAGTACGTACAAGCAGGCAGGTTGTGGTAGTCCAGGGGCTCAGGGTGCAGGCCCGCTATTTTTTCTACACAAACAATTCCCTCAGCAGAAGCTACGTGGGCCAGTGCAGGTCCTTTCACAACATCGCCAATGGCATAGATGCCCGGTATATTGGTACAATAGAAATCATCCACTATCACCTTGCCTTGGTCAGTAGCTACTCCTATATCTTCGAGCCCAATGTGCTCTATATTGGCTACGATGCCCACAGCAGACAGCACCACTTCGCTGACAAGGCTTTTTACTCCTCCCGCTTCGGTTTTGAGCTGCACTTGGCAGTGCTCTCCTTGGGTGTCCACGTGGGTCACTTCTGTGTTGGTGTACACTTGAATCCCTGCTTTGGTGAAAGACTTGGCCACTGCTTTGGATATGTCTTCATCCTCAAGCGGCAGCAAACGTGGCATGTACTCTACAAGTGTCACGGCTGTACCAATGGCATTGTAGAAGTAAGCAAACTCTACACCAATGGCCCCAGCGCCTACAACGATTATAGACTGGGGCTGTTTTTGCAGTACCATGGCCTCTCTATAGCCAATGATTTTTGTGTGGTCAATAGGAAGTTGGGGGAGTGTTCTGCTTCTACCCCCGGTAGCTACCAGGATGTGGTTAGCTTGGTAGGTTGTGGTGGTACCCTGAGCATCCTCCACGATCACAGCGCGGTTTTTGCTAAGCTTCCCAGTCCCCTCAATCGTATCGATCTTATTTTTTTTTAAAAGGAACTGTACACCTTTGCTCATGCTGCCAGCTGCCTCTCGGCTACGCTTGATCATGGCTTTAAAGTCTGGCTTGACGTCTTGCACCTGAATACCATAGTTACTAGCGTTTTGGATGTAGTCAAATACCTGGGCGCTTTTGAGCAATGCTTTGGTAGGAATACAGCCCCAGTTGAGACATACCCCCCCTAGTGATTCTTTTTCTACTACTGCTACTTGCATGCCTAGCTGCGAAGCCCTGATGGCTGCCACATAGCCACCAGGCCCGCTGCCAATGATGATGAGGTCGTATTGTGTTTTCATAAATAGCCTGGATAAATGGATGCTAATAGCCTGCCACAGGACTACTACTCATCTCTTTTCTGATGGTTTTGCAGCATGCACTAGTTGTGAGCGCACAAATCTAATGCTGCAGCTTTTACAAAAAAAGCTGGGCAATTGGTCTTACAATGCCATTCTTATTGCTACTATTTTTGGTTAGCTTTGGCAGTATTGATCAAAAAGGGGTAGGGACTTTTGCTGCCCGGGCGAGTCCTGACCTGTACAAAAAAGTTATTATGAAGCAACTGCAAGGTAAAACGGCACTCATCACAGGCGCTTCCAGGGGCATTGGTTATGCTATTGCCAGAAAATTTGCTGCTGCCGGGGCTAATGTTGTGTTTACCCATCTTTCTAATGATGAACAAGGCCAGGCCTTGGCAGAGGAGCTTCGGGTGATGGGTAGCAAAGTCGGTGTTTATCGCTCTGACGCAGCAAACTTTGCAGCCGTAGCATTTCTTGTCCAAGAGGTGGTACGTGAGTTTGGTCGGCTGGATGTGCTGGTCAACAATGCGGGTATTACCAGAGACGGTCTCTTGCTACGGATGGACGAGCAAGCGTGGGACGAAGTACTGCGTGTGAACCTCAAGTCGTGCTTTAACACTGTAAAAGCAGCCACCAGAACTTTCCTTCAACAGCGCAGTGGCGTTATTATCAACATTGCGTCTGTAGTGGGCATCAAAGGCAATGCAGGCCAAGCCAACTATGCTGCTTCCAAGGCAGGTATTATTGGCTTTACCAAGTCTGTGGCGCTTGAATTGGGTGCAAGAAACATCCGTTCCAATGCCATTGCTCCTGGCTTTATTGACACGATCATGACCAAAGACCTAACAGCAGCCGCAGCGCAGGATTGGGCAAAAGCCATTCCGCTGCGGCGTGTAGGCTTGCCTGAAGATGTGGCCAATTGTGCTTTGTTCTTGGCTTCTGATGCTTCTAGCTATATTACTGGGCAGGTGATTCAAGTAGATGGGGGGATGCTGACGTAGGCAAGGTTATATTCGTATAGGGAGTTTAGTGCTTCACAATGCTAGCGATGCGTGTTGTCCATGCTAACAAAACAGTTATGTACCCATTACTACACAATCCTATGGTTAGTGTGCCGTTCAAGCTTTATCCAATAAGTTACCAGCTTTGTGCACTAGGGCTTGTTGTATTTCTGCACGGTTGCTCTCTCTCTGTCCCAGCAGGAGTCAAGCCAGTTGCCGGCTTTGATATCAACCAATACCTGGGACGTTGGTACGAGATAGCGCGTTTGGATAATCGTTTCCAGCGAGGACTAGAACAAGTGACTGCTACTTACAGTCTGCAAGAAGATGGCAGTGTTCGTGTAGAGAATACAGGCTGGAACAGCCAGAATAAGCAGAAAAAAACAGTGATCGGCAAAGCCAAGTTTGTTTCAGCTAAGCAAATAGGTCATTTAAAAGTATCTTTTTGGGGCCCTTTTTACAGCAGTTACGTCATATTTCATCTTGAGGCCGATTATTCGGCAGCTCTGGTGTGTGGTGCTAGCAGCAACTACTGTTGGATTTTGGCAAGAAGTCCGATGCTGTCTGCAGAAGATTTAATTAAGTATCGAAGAATCGCGGAAGATCATGGGTTTGCTATTGAGCATTTCAAATACGCACCGAGTGCTGTTTCTCCTGCGAATGTCGTTGATCATTAAGATCGGAACTTACAGGGACGTTACCTGAGCACGCTTGTCGGTCCTTTTTACTAATCCTTGCAACACTTTGCCAGGTCCACATGCTACAAAACACTGGGCACCGTCCTTGAGCATGTGTTGAATCGTCTGGGTCCATTGCACTGGTGAAGTAAGTTGTTGCATCAACTGTTCCTGTATTACCTCAGGTTCTATAGTAGGCGTAGCATTAACATTTTGATAGATAGGACATATGCCACGCTGAAATTTAGTTTGAGTAATAGCTCGGGCTAATAGTTCCTTAGCAGGCTCCATGAGTGAAGAGTGAAAGGCACCACCTACTGAGAGCAGGACGATGCCGCTGCTCTCTGCGGTTTCCATCGCTTCACAAGCTAGCTCAATACCTTTTCGCGTGCCAGAAATCACCAGTTGGCCGGGGCAGTTGTAGTTGGCAGGCACTACAAACTCCTCTATTGAAGCACATATCTGTTCCACCTTGTCATCGCTTAAACCAAGAATGGCTGCCATGGCACCAGGCGCTAGCTCACATGCAGCCTGCATGGCTTTCGCTCTGTGGACCACCAACTGGAGTCCTGCTTCAAAAGTCAAGACCTGATTGGCCACAAGTGCTGATATTTCTCCCAAGGAGTGTCCCGCTACCATAGCAGGCTGAAAGTGGGGCGCAGTTTTGGCCAGAATCACTGAATGTATAAAAACTGCAGGTTGTGTTATCTGTGTTTGCTGTAGCTCTTCTTTCGTTCCTTCAAACATTATATCAGTGATGCGAAAGCCCAAGCACTCATTAGCCGTCTCAAAAAGAATTTTTGCTTGCGGGTTGCCGACATACAAGTCTTTGCCCATACCTGGAAATTGGGCCCCTTGTCCTGGAAATAGATAAGCAGTCATCATACATGAAAACCTTGCATACAAACTATTACACAGTCCAACACCCATCCTATTGCTGGGACTGTTATATACTTAATCTAGATCATAATAATTCTATTCAATTCTTTAGGTCCCATAAATCTGTCACTGTGCTCAATGTAAATTGGTCTGCTAGCATTATCAGCTAGAATTCTATGTTAAAAATCAGCCATATTCTCTGCTGTTTGGTGCATGAATACAATCTGGATAAGATCTTCCTCACTGAACACTCTAACAAATGTACTATCATTTATCAATGTGCTTTGCATGGTGGGTTGCTCATGGTGACATTCTCCACCACAAATATTGTTCCATCACTATCAGCTCTTACTATGATGAAAAGTTTCACTGATACTGCAGGACTTGTATGATGAATGTGATCTCCATATCCACTTCTGACAAGCAAGGCAACAAACTCTGCCTCACTCAAAGAGAGTGCTGCTCCCAAAATCCTGCAGTAGGGGGTCTGTGTGAGCATCATGTAAGATCTGCTAAATGGTGTTCTGTAACTGTGTGCCATCATCATCTAGATGGTTCAGAGGGTGTAGGTGCTTGTTGGAGACTTTCCATTGGTTCAGGATAGTTTTCCATATTTGAGTAAGGATGTGTGAATAGAACACAATGCCATTGATGGTAGGGTGCATGGTCATAAGAGTCATGGCCCAAGTGGTGGTGATGCAGCCATAGTAGACTTGTTTCCATCCAATCTGTATCTGTTCCTGGTAGATGGTGTAGGTGTCCTATGTGAGTGGGAGGATTGGGTTACTAGGGGCTGGAGCCTGGTGGATAGTGTACAGTCCATGAGGAGACAATAAGTCATGGTAAGATGCTAATGCCATGCTTGAGATGCATTTGGTTTGTAGAGATGGTCATGGAGATTTCACCGTGGGGCTTGATGATACTCATTGGAGCAAGTAAGGAAATGGTCAATAGTCTCCTTGCAGGTATGGCAGGAGGGACACAAGTTGTTAGCTGATGCACTTTTAACATGATAGTGGTCTTGCACGTGATTAGATATTGCTGCCAACCTATGCATGAGATTTCCTACTGAGGTTCAGGTCATTTGGCTGCAGGCCACCA
>DCSL01000031.1 GCA_002325615.1 Amoebophilaceae bacterium UBA1467 | reverse complement strand
CAATCCGAACTGGAAGATGGTGGATGGGCCAGGGCCTAAGCCTAGTGCCAAGGAGAGTAGGCCTGTTAAGGTGCGGCAGACTAAGGCTACAAAGCCGACACAAGAGCAAGCTATTTCCCTGGAGCGCTCTATTGAGCCTCGTAGCTTACCATCTAGCGAATACGCCACTGATGCGTTAGTCAAATTGTCTAGTGAAGTGCCTCCTGCAGTTGATCGTAAGTCACCAAGCACTCCTTCTTTTGCTCCGGTGCGCGCCACAACGCAACGAACTCTCTCTGGCAGCTCCCCCCGTAGTGCTGCAACCACTCCTAAAGCGGCTATAAAGCATCATGCTAACAAGCCCCGTCATGCGGTGTTGGGTCAGGACATCATCGTTCATCGTAAGGGTGCCCCACTAGCTACATCTCGTACAATTTCTCCAGTAGTAGTGGCTATTCCTGTCACCCAACCGCAAGCACTGCCGCCTACCAGTTCTCTACATGCAGAGAAGCTGCATCCAGTTTTCTCACGTTGGTCACAGCCAAAGGGGCAGCACGCCTTAAAAGCCACCGAGCGCACGGAGTCATACTTCAAGCCAGCTAGCAACCTGGCTTTTCAGCCCTATCCTAGCGCCCAAGGACATCAGGTGCGCTTTCAAGAGGCCGATGGTAAGTGGCTCGCCCAGGTACAAGATGTTTGGGGCCGTTCGCAGGGGCTTCCGGTGGTTTGTGCACGGGATCAAACTCCTACACAAGCCCTACAAAAGCTGGCCAGCAAAGCCCCTGGCCAACATAAGTACTGGGTGCATGTCTTAAACACCCACCAGCCCCCTTGGGCACCCAGGGTCGTCTATGTGGGAGCATTGGGGTTGCGAGGGGGAATGCCGGTGTTCGCTACTCATGGATTTTATACTACACTTGGAAAGTACCACAAGCTCACTCGTATTGGGCTAATAAGTGATGAAGAGTGGGAACGGACAAAAAGGGAGTATGAAGCAAAATGCGAGCGGGCAGATCGCGAAGAGCAGGAGCGGCGTGCGCGAGAAGAAGAGTGGGAAAGAGGGCGGGGTACGAGAGAAGAGCAGAAACGGCAAAAAAGATTGCGAATACAAGAATATGCTTTGTATGAGGCTGCTTGTGGATCTGTAAAGGATTTTAAGGAAACGTTCGATCTATATAAGGATGTGTATGTTGATAATGGGGTTGGGGGTAGCTTTTTATTAATGCCACGGTCAGATCTACCCCAAAACCCTAGTCCACTTGTGCTGATACAAGAATATATCCATCGTGTTGATTTACTGATTGAGAAGCTAGCGAAAAAAATTTACAAGGAACCTGGTACTCGGCTACACCCAGTAACATTGGACGATGTATGTTATCATGAGTATGACTCAAGTTCTGGGCTTTTTTACTATAGGTATGACTCAGATTATTCGGATGTATTATATCATGCGCACACATCATCACGAGCAGGTTTAGAGTATATCAAGAGTGAACTTCAAGAGGAAAAAGAAGTGGCAGCGCGTTCAGAGCAAGCCTACTTTCGTTGGAGAGAACAAGAAGAGCTTAGAAGACGAGAGAGCGTGCGTCGTGAACAGGAAGAACGCAGAGCAAGACTAGACGAAACGCACCGCCGAGAAGAAGAACGTAGACGGCAACACGGCGAGTATACATAATAACTAACATACAAATAAATAATTTTTATGAAAGAATTTAAACTATATATAGTCGTAGCGCTACTAACAACTGTTACTGGGTGTAGCCGAGTACCAGGTTCCTTAAATATAAATGGGGAAGACATCGCGTGCGCAGCGGAGCAATATGAAGGAAGCACAGACTGGGCGTATGATAAGAGAAAAGATAACTTCCCAGCTAGGACATGGAAATGTAATAAATTTGTGCACGACGTTCTTGAAGAGACGGGTGCAGGAGCACCTAGCTATGGTGCTTGGCCTATAGTCGCTGCAGACTGGGCTAATCCTAACTATCATATTCCTGGTTGGAAACACATGGGTTGTGGAGTTGCTCGGCAACGGGGGGACGTGATTGCGGTCAAAAGGACTAGTGATAACGCGTCTGGTCATTGTGCCATCTCAGTATCTGACACGTTAGTCATGGGTGCAAGTCAATATAGTGTCACTCGAGGAACGCATGGTTTGGGGAGTGACGCTGCAATAAGAAGATACACAGGTTGGTAGCATTTTAGGTTTAATCGATGCATTGGGCACCAATGTATCGATTCATCTTACTTACCTCTTAATTTGAGCACAGTAGCATGCTTAAATTTGTACAAAATGAATACAATTATTCCAAATGATAGAAGATGGTTGGCTTTTATATGCCTTCTAATAGGCGCGATAGTCTCACAGCCTGTCAATGTATATAGTCGAGATGATGGAGGTTGGGTTAATTGGGCACATTATTTAAATAGGTATCCAGATTATAGAAAGCATCAAGAGCCACAAGATATTAAAACAAATGGTTGTAAATGGGGGACTTGGGTCACATTCCCTAATAAAATTGATGCTATAGCGGCCAAAGTAGGAGATTGGAAAGACCCTACTGCGCTTTTTAACTCGCTAGACTTTGTGGCCATTTACAAGCATCCTGACCATTATTATGAACATTGCTTGGCCTACTTGAATAATTCTGAACATTTAGAGCATCAAAAACAAATTGTTATCTATGCTTTGGAGAATATGTATGGCTACTTATCCTTTGCAAAATCTTGCTATAAGCTATACCAGCAGCAGAAGTTGAGCGAAGATCTTTTTCAGCTTGTATTGGGGTTTGAGCTTTTGTACACCCACCCTTTGGTATTACCTGATGAAGATGCAAGTAGAAAAAAAAAGACCCATCTATTTCTACAACAGGTACGTACAGAAGTAGGCATTCATACGTCTATAGGTCAACATATTGAAGCAATATTATCCGGCAAGCTTGCCCAAGCATGGGCGCGTAAAGGACCAAGCCAACACTTGCACTATAAAGACCCTTTGCCCATTACGGAAATTATTCGAAAGGCTAAAAAAGAGTCGGATGAATATGAAATAAATTGGTTTGCACATCAAGAAATTGCTTACAGTCCACCGTATTTTCTCATACTAATTGAGCACATCAATAGTTATGTATTTCTAGGCAATCCCGACAACAATCAGATACTTAAATTTTTGGCAAACCCTCATGCTAGCAACGAAGAAAAGCGCTTATTGATTTTTGCTATGTACCGGCTTGGTCATTATCCAAGTGATCAACTAAACAGTAAACACGCATGGAATGCATATAGAGAGCTTCTTACCAAAGCCTACTTGTATTATCGCTCAGGCAACTTTCCTTTAGCTCTTCTAGAGGACTTATTGTATTCGCCTCTACCGCTCAGTAGTTACTATCCGCGGTATCCGTTTTGTATGCTTCAATACAACAGCCTTGCGATACACGAATGGCTTGACGCATTTATTGCCTTGCCTACCGTACCCTGTGATTGGAAGGAGATGGCCCGAAGATTTAAGAAAGGCACGTTGATAACTAAGAACGAGATGATGTATCTCAAGGACTACCAGAAATTTATGCAGGCCCACTTTACCCTGTATGAAAACATCCCTCCGAAAACTTAGGCCGATTGGCTCAGATCAACATAGGCGAAGGAAAATCGCTCACCGTGGCTCTCTATCTGTGCTGTTGCCCTGATTGGTCTGTTGCAGATTGCTGCTGCTACCCTGGCTACCATAGGCACTGTCGGCATGATGACCGTCCGATCAAGCACCTTGGGCAATGCGCTGACTGGCAACGTCACTGCACAGCTCTTAGGAGAGGTGAATCAGCATTTGCTCAACCCACTTACGAGTCTAGCCGCAGGGGCCTTCGTAGACTTTGCCACCTCAGGTATTACTAAGCGGTTGCGTGAGGAACGAGAAAAAGCGGTATTAGCCAGCCAAATCAGTGTGGCTCAAAATAAACATGCGAATCAACAAGCCAGGGAGGAGGAATCTAGGGGAACCACCACGCAGGTGGATCCTACTTCTGATAACTCCCTTGCTACGCAAAATCCCACAACGAATAACCATAGTAGCGTAGCCCCCTCCCCTGGTAGTACTCCTAATGAAAATTTAGCGGAGCAGTTGCAACCACAAGAGAGCAACGTCACACAACTAGGAGGTGTTGCTGCCGTGATTAAGAAAACTATAGAAGTTCGTAAAGACGGCGTATATCAAGGTTGCATAGGTACTAAGTACAGAAAAAATGGAGTGATAAGAATTGATTATGCGTCTAATCCAAACCCTACAGAAAATAACCATGGCCACTATACGCCAACCGATGGAACTATTGTGATTAACGCTATCAATGACGCTAATTGTCTTATGAATGCAATTGCAGCGGCGCTCTCTGAGAGTGAGAGAAAAGAACTTGTCATCAATTCAGGCAAGGACTTGTTCAATAAGCTAGAAGCACATCGTTTGGCTCATCCAGTGTATGCCATGCAGTCTGATATAGGCTATCAGACCCTGCTGCGCGATAATCCGGCTTCGATGCTGAGGGGAGCGGGTGTATGGGCAGATACAGCTACTGGTCTACAAGGGATAGAAGCCTGGCTTGATGCGCATCCTGCGCTTCTGTCTCTGATGAAAAATACAGGTAGCGTCGTAGGTGGCGCCATGTGGCTTAAAAACCTGACGCCCGTGGGTCTGGTGAGTTACTTGGTGACTAACTATGGTTACGATCAAGTCCTGAAGCTACTGGATGGTAAGATAGAAATAGCAAAAGCGCATTTAACTACTTACTTTCTGGATCATGATTCGGAGATCACTCCTGAGCAGGCGGGCTATCTGGCCAACTTCGCTATGCAAGTGCTGAAAACTGCAGGACAAATCGCTGTTCATCAGGTAGCAGCCACCAAGTTCAATGCGTTGAGGAAGAGGATTGGAGGTAAGCAAGGGGGGCTAATAAGCCAAGTAGTAGGCAAACGGATTCTGAGCCTAATGCTAGGAGGAATACTTCGCCAGTACAGGTCTCAACAGTACATGGGCACGGTGTAGCGGAGGACCACAAGATGCCGAGCCTACCCCGTGTTAGTACTTTTACCACCCCAGCAGGCAGCCCAAGAGGCTGTTGGGGGCTATCTAGAGCGCTGGCGCTTAGCAACCCCCGCAGGCCGCGTAGCACTCCAGGAGCAAGGGAAGAGCGTCTTAAAAAGCGTAGAGGTACTTAAGAAATCTACTAAGCACTCCTACTGCCATCAGGTCTTGGGCTTCGAAACCCAGGATGTAGATCCTTTGGTTTGGAACCGTGTGTTTCAGGAACAAGAAGCCACTAAAGTGCATCTCAATGCTATAAGAGGCTTGCGTAGTCAGTTGTTGGAGGCATGTCAGGTCCATGGCCAAGAGCTTCAGGAAGTAGACATACTTACTACCTTTGATGAAGACGAGAATGAAGAAGTACTCTATTCTTCTGATGAAGATGAGCAGTAGCTCTCTGCTGATTAGGAACAAGAACAGTAAGAATTACTCCAAGAGGTTGCTATTGAGGCAAGTTTCTGGATCATAGCGCCAGAGGCCAAGGCAGCGCATATATTGCTTACCGCAGGCAAACTGCTGAAGCTGGGTAAGCAGACAAAAAAGCAGATAAAATCCTTATTAAGCTAACAAATAGCACTGTAGGCCAAGAAGCTATCCAGTTCGTTCAGAAGATGGGTGGTAGGATGGTGGAGAAGGGTATCACCTCTGTTATTAAAAAAAGCTGGCTAAAAGGTTGAATATCCATCCAGATCAGGTGCATCCTGTGAAAAAGAGAATTTTATAAAAATTTGAAACCCTATTGCGCAAGAAGAACTTTTAAAAACCCTGACACAGGGATAGATCATTTAGGGAATATTGTTTTCAAACACCCTGTGACCAAGCAAACAATACCTACCCAAGTACCACTTACTGATTTTATACCATGATCAGAGCCTTTGCAAGTTAGGCATTGACCGGGGATAGTTTTATCCCGAAAGACTTACTAAAAAACTTGCCTACTATTTGCTTCAGAGAAGCACATGAGCCGGGCGAGGTGTCTGGGTATACAAAAAGATATTGTATCCCATGGCGGCGCTATTATTGACCACCCTTCTAACCTCAATAAGCTTGGTGATAAAATAGCGTGGGAAGATATACTAGAATTTATTGTCAAGCATCACCAAATAATGCGTGATTGTGGGGCAGAAGACATTGATCTCACGCTAAATTTCTTTTATCAAGACGATGGTGGTGCTTCCTGGTACATAGAGGATAAGGATATTAAGCTATTATCAAAGCTAGGGATAGGGCTGTCCATTGACTGTTATCATATAGAAGATGGATCTTCGTATCCTGACGAGCTGAAGGAGGAGTTAGAGGTGATGAGCGCTTAGAGTCTGTCTAGTATCAAGATTGTTGCAATAGGTCTTGCAACAACTGCCAAGCAATGACTCATAAATTGATCAGCAAAGGCGCTTTTTTCAAGTGCTTAATTGTCAGGAACTGAAAGGAGGGAAAGCGGTCCGGACGGGACTCGAACCCGCGACCTCCTGCGTGACAGGCAGGCATTCTAACCAACTGAACTACCGGACCAGCATGAAATAGATGACTTGCCGATGGTGCACAACACCCAGGAAGACGACCAAAATTAGGAAATTAGCGGCGCATTACAAGCAATCCTATCAATTATCTGCTATCGACTTTCAACCAAAGAAGCTAGGTTAGTGACAAAACACATTTTAGTTTTGGGTATATAAATGCTTGACACATGCACCTAGAATTTGAGAAGCCCATTGCACAACTTGAAGAAAAGCTTGCCTTGATGAAGGAGAAGGTGGCCCAGAAGCAGGGAAGTAGCTTGACTAAGGCTATGCAGAAGTTGGAACAAGAGATCAAATCCCTGCAAATAACCACTTTCCAAAACCTGACACGTTGGCAACGTGTCCAACTGTCGCGCCATGCTGAACGGCCCTACACGCTTGACTACCTCAACTACATGACCGAAGGGTTCATTGCGCTGCATGGGGATCGTGCGATGGGAGATGACAAAGCAATTGTAGGTGGTTTGGGCAAGCTAGCAGGAGAGACCATCATGTTTATTGGGCATCAGAAAGGAAGAAATACGAACGAACGACAAGCAAGAAATTTCGGCATGGCCAACCCGGCGGGATATAGAAAAGCTCTGCGGCTCATGAAGCTGGCAGAAAAATTTAACAAACCTATTGTTACGCTCGTTGATACACCAGGAGCTTATCCTGGCCTGGAAGCAGAGGAATACGGACAAGCTGAGGCCATTGCACACAACATCCAGGCAATGTTTTCCCTCCGTGTGCCCATTGTCTGTATCATCATTGGCGAGGGTGCCTCTGGGGGTGCGCTGGGCATTGCCGTTGGAGATCAGGTGCTGATGCTTGAAAATACATGGTACTCGGTGATATCACCAGAATCATGCTCCTCGATCCTTTGGAAAAGCTGGGACTATAAAGAGCAGGCAGCTGAGGTATTGAAGTTGACGGCCAGAGATATGCTAGCGCAGAACTTGATTGATGGTATCATCCCGGAGCCTTTAGGCGGTGCACACAGGGACCCTTCAGGGATGGCAGCGACACTCAGAGATGAAATTTCTAGGCAACTCAAGGCCCTTGGCAAGCTCTCTCCTGAGAAACGCATCAAGCAACGCTTGGCAAAGTTCTGTAAGATGGGCGTTGTGACAGGTGCCACAACGACTTGAGGCATGTTCCTTTTGAAAGACCCTGTTGTTACTTAACGCCTACTCTATGGCTAGGTACTCTAACACATCAGCCAACGGAGCAAAGTCCTCATAGCCAGGCTCGGCTGCTGTAGCCCCTTGTAAGGCAATGCCCTGAAGTTGGGTGCTAAGCAAGTGGGGAAGAGTTGCTAAAGATACATGGTAACCTTGTAAGATGGGAAAGCTATTAGCCAGGCAGTTGATGGTAGGTTGTAAAGAGGCGACAGCAGCCTTATGGGGGGATGCAGTGTCAAGTAAAAAATACTTGACATGAGGTGCATAAGTATCCATGAGTGTTTGCAGTGACACCAGCACCTCGTTGCCTTGGAGGCTGAGCTTGAGCAATATAGGAATATCCAAGCTGGTAATAGTGGGCAACGCTATGGGGTGGTTTAGCTGTAAGTAGTCCAGCGTGTATTGGTCAAGTGTGTGGTGAATGATTGCTGAATCGGTAGTGCTGAGTTCTCCTATCAGGGCCACTCCCTTGATCCACTGGGTAATGGACTTGAACTGCTCGGCATCAACGTAGTGCGTGTGTCCGTTATCTAGCGAAAATCCCATCATCGCTACTCCCATTCCTGCACAATACCGGGCATTACTCAGGTTATTGACGGAACTTATTTTGACAATGGTTTTCAGCAGCATAGCTTTTATTATGCGGGGGCACTGAAGCGCTTGTGTGAGGACAAAAGTAGTATATTGGAGGCAATTTAACAGTCTAATCAGAGGTATACATGAGTACAAAACGTGTATTGGTAGCCATGAGTGGTGGTATAGATAGCTCCGTAGCTGCAGTGATGCTGCATGAGCAAGGCTATGAAGTGGTAGGTCTTACGATGAAAACGTGGGACTACGCGAACAGTGGTGGTAGCAAGAAAGAAACTGGCTGTTGTAGCTTAGATTCGATCAACGATGCGCGCAATATTGCTGTTGAACTAGGTTTTCCACACTTGATCTTGGATATTCGAGAGGAGTTTGGAGATTCTGTTATTAATCATTTTACCTCAGAGTATTTGTTAGGCAGAACGCCCAATCCATGTGTGTTGTGCAACACACACATTAAGTGGGATGCATTGCTCCGGAGGGCAGATAAGCTCAATTGTGCATACATTGCTACGGGTCACTATGCTAAGGTGCGTGAAGAAAATGGTCGCTATATCATTTCCAAAGGAAAAGACCGCAACAAAGATCAATCTTATGCGCTTTGGGGAGTTTCGCAGGCTAGTTTAAGCAGGACGATATTGCCTTTAGGTAGTCTGACTAAGCCTGAGATACGTGCTTTTGCCAAGGCAAGGGGTTTCAAAGACTTGCTTAACAAGCCAGAGTCATACGAAATCTGCTTTGTGCCTGACAATGATTACCGGGGTTTTCTCAAGCGTAGGGTAGTAGGCTTGGAGGAGCAAGTGAGAGGGGGGGAGTTTGTCTTAGAGGATGGCACTGTGGTTGGTCAGCACGAGGGGTACCCTTTTTATACTGTTGGACAGCGGAAGGGATTGGGCATTGCACTAGGCTACCCTGTATACGTGATAGAAATTCGGAAAGAGCAGAATCAGGTGGTGCTTGGTACGTTTGATGCCTTGGCCAGAGATGGCATGTACGTAAGCAAGTTAAATATGGCCAAGTATGCTGACCTGCAAGGTCACAAGCTGGATACTGTTACCAAAGTGCGTTATAATGACCCAGGCACCCCAGCTGTGATTGAGCAAACAGGAGATACCATGAAGGTGTTTTTTGGCAAGGGCGTACATGCTGTAGCACCAGGCCAAGCTGCCGTCTTCTATGAAGGTGATGATGTGGTAGGGGGGGGGTGGATTACCCGTTCCTTTCATCAAAACTACTTGCCAGTAACTCACTCCACTGCACACGGTAAGTAAACCAATAAAATAATGGATAGGTCACTTGTGAAGTACCTCAAGGCCGTTCTGTGGTTTGTGCTGAGTCTCATTGTTAGCTGTGGCAACGATGCTATCACGAAATATGTTGGCACCTACATGAGCCCTTGGCAAGTAGCTTTTTTCCGATGTTTCTTTGGCACAATTACCTTACTACCGCTCATGCTTTACCAAGGCCAAGTCTCCTTTAAAACCCATAGGCCTTTGCTGCATGTTATGCGAGGTGGGCTGCTTTTTGTAGCCATAAGTTTGTGGAGTCACGGTGTCAATGAAGCACCTATTACCACGGCTACAATCATGAGTTTTACGGTGCCCATCTTTGTGCTCTTACTGGCACCTATCTTTTTGCGGGAGCGTGTTACTTGGCCTATGTGGGTGGCTACGCTAGTAGGTTTTGGTGGAATTGTTCTGGTCTTGCAGCCAAGCTCCTGGTCTTTCTATGGCACTTCTTTATTTTTTGTGTTGGCAGCTGGAGTGTTTGGGCTACTGGATATCATTAACAAGAAGTATGTTACTCAAGAACCAATGCTGTGCATGCTTTTCTACTCCACACTAGCTGCTATTGTATTGTTGGCTCTACCGGCCATATATGCTGGTACCATGCCTCCAAAGCATGTAATACCGTGGCTCTTAGTTTTAGGAATTACTAGTAATTTGGTCTTGTACCTTTTGCTCAAAGCCTTTACGCTGACCAGTGTTTCGTCGTTAGCGCCTTTTCGTTACTTAGAGCTACCAATCTCTATGGGGGTGGGGCATCTGTTTTTTCAGGAATTGCCTAGCAGGAGTAGCTACTTGGGTGCTGCTATGATTATCCCTTGCACCTTGTTTATTGTGTATTACCAGCATCGTAGCAATAAGAGACTGCTCTCATCAAAAAACAGCCCGCCTTGTTGAACCTTCTTCTTAGAAAAGAATATCAGCAAGCTTAACCCTCCTCTTTGACTTGCAGTTTAATTTGGGTCAACCTGCGTTTGGTGTCAAGTGGAAAATCCCCCTGCATGATCCAATTATAGTAAGAAGGCTCTTGTTGCAAGACCTGTGCTACAGGTTTACCCTTATGTTTTCCAAAATTGAATACTACTTTCCCTCGCGGATCGTACACCATCCTGCCCGCAAAATCCAACATAGGAGCAGCTGTTAGGGCATGAAGCTTGGTTACGTCATTCTCAATAATACCTAATGTGCGTCCTGTATGGTCTGTAACAGGCTGGTTTGTATAGTGTGCTATTTGGGCTTTTAGCACAGCTAAGGTAGCCTCTGCATCATTCATAGCGCTGTGCGCTCCTACTAACTGTTTGTGGCAATAGAATTGGTAAGCAGCAGTTAGATTCCGTTTTTCCATCAAATGAAAAATTTTTTGTACATCTACTACTTTTCTGTGTTCCATCTTAAAATCTACCCCTGCCCTCAAAAAGCTCTCTATGAGCATGGGAATATCAAAGTGCAAGACATTAAAACCCGCTAGGTCGCAGCCTTGCAAGAAGTTGACCAACTCCTTGGCAATCAGTTTAAAGCTGGGAGCATCCTTCACATCGTTGTCATAGATGCCGTGAATCAGACTCGCTTCTGGTGGAATAGGTTTTTCTGGATTGATCCTCTTAACAAAGGTCAGCTGCTCTCCGCTGGGCATGACTGTAATGATCGCAATTTCGACGATGCGGTCATGGGTGATGTTAGTGCCTGTAGCCTCTAAGTCGAAAAAAGCTAATGGTTTCTTTAAGTTCAACTGCATTTAAAACATAGGTTAAATGATGAGAAGTGAGCAACGTGGGCTGCCANNGGTACGTTGTGTTGTCTTCGGTTCAGTCTACAAAGAACGTAACTAGCGCTTCATAAAACTGCTGGTCTTGGACAGCTAAGTTGCGCAAAAGCTGTTGAGCACCGGCTACAGCACCCATAGATGCTGCATCAGCATACTGGAAAGGAACGTCTTTTTGTGGCGCTATTAAATACACTTGTCCATCTTCATATCGATGAGGGTGAGCTTTATAGGGTACCCCTTTCACATCGGTTCTTGCTTGGCTACCAATATCCCTGACAAGGCTGTCCTCCTCGTAATAAATCAACGTGCCCCCTTTGGGCGAGGCATCTGCTAGCTCAGTTACCTGTTTCAAGTAGGTTGCTAGTGTGGGATGCACATGGCTACTCTCCCAGCCAATACCACTGATCAGGGCCATGTTGTGCTGGTAGCACGAGCTTTGTGACTGCGAGTTGATAGGAGAAGAAGGGTCTACGTCACCCTCGAGAATAATAATCGGCGCATTGCTGAGCTGTACACTAGCCTCTAGCACAGAAGAGTCAACCACATAATCAAACGCTTTGTGTAAATGCCCTAAAACATGCAACACCAAAACACAAAGCAAGGTTTTTTCTTCACCTCCTGTAATTACAATACGTTGTTTGTCGCGTGCATAGTTGTAGATGTACTCAGCGTGAGAACAGATTGGTAGGCCAAGCCGTTGCGCTGCTTGTAGCTCTGGATTGTCTGGATGAACTTTCCTGCCCACAATCACCTTGTCTAAATCTTGTTGAATCTTTTGTGGAAACCAGCCAGGCTGTTCAGGCGTCAGTGCCACATTTGCTAGACTATGCAAAGTGTGTTTAGAAAAAGACACGTCACTCCCTGTTATTTTATGTCCTTGCTGACACAAAGTAGCTGCCAGGTCACCCATAATGCGCTCACCCACGCCGATAAAGTTTATGCTCATTGTGTCTATTTATCGTTTATTGCTTGCGAAGTGGCAGATGCCCACTACTGTATGCAAGTCACCCCAAACATTAACTCACTAGATGGGCAAATCTAGT
>DCSL01000056.1:2949-20642 GCA_002325615.1 Amoebophilaceae bacterium UBA1467 | reverse complement strand
ATACAGCCACGCGCGATGAATTGAGACGGCAAATCATAGAAGTTCAGATGGAAGCACACAATAACCTGTCACAGGAAATCAAATTTAATCTTAGGGAGGCGTCAGAATTCTCAGCATTCGTTGTCCCAATACTCAAGTACCTTTTCGGGAACGAGAAAAAGCGAGTAGGATTGCATACTGAAGAAACAGAAAAAGAAATCCTAATGGATGACCTGGACGAAAAAATGGCCCTTCTAGAAAAGTCGGTGCAGGTTGCCGCTGAGATGGGGTTACACGAACACAACCCAGGAAAAAAGATACCTTTGAGCAACATTATTATTTCTTCTAACGCGTCTGCTGACTCCCCCCCATCGCTCTTAGCAGAATAGGAACCACAAAAGCGGGGTTCTAGTATTTAGCAAGCGGTTCACAAAAAGATAAGAGACCACCACCAGCAAGTAGACACGAGTAGTAGTTCTTCAAGCACAGTCCTCTTTACACCAAGAGGAGAAGGAAGTAGTGACCTAAAGGCCACAAGCTATCCTTCTGTCCTTGCTTAGACGCTGTTAGACTATTGCAAAAGTCTCGACGTGACTCCTCTCATAGGGTTTGCAAACAGGCATTTTGGGGTATTCTGCAATAGTCTAATTTCTTCTTGCTGCTACACTGTGTCGCAGCACTAGCTTTTGATTAGCAGACGGCACTAAGCCTAGTACGAGATTATGGACACACGAGCACGATAGCCCCATTGGAATGAACTGGTGCTCGTTGAGCCTGAAATTCTTTTCCCCCTACAGTTTTTCTCTATTCAAATTCTCTTTTCTCACTATACATGAGCACACAAGTAACAGGGAGAGAAGTGGTAATTTGTTGCACCGACTCAATGCTATTGTCTATGTCCATCCTCACTATCCACCACCGCCACGATGGCTTCTTCAAGCACAGCCTCTCCAACCTCACAGCTGTCAAAGACCTGCTCCAAGCTCACCTCAACCCATCCATCACACAACGTATCCAATGGGATTCTTTGCGTGTGAGTAACAAAAGCTATACCGATGAAAAGCTAGCGCAGCTACACAGTAACGTTGTCTATACCTGTCAAATAGACGACAAGAGCGCTTATATCTACATCCTGATAGAGCAACAAACTACGCCTGACCCATTGCTTCCTTTCCGTTTTCTGCAGTACAATGTAGCCATGCTGACGGAACACCTCTCACAAAACAAAAAGGAGAAAACGAAACAACAACACTTCCCCACCATCCTGAACCTTTGCCTCTACACAGGCAAAAAAACACCCTACCCGTATTCTGTAGACATCTATGACTGCTTTGAAGATCCTATGCTCGCCAGAGTCACTATGTTCAAACTTTTGGATCTAATCGACCTGGGTCAGATGGAAGAAGAAGAGCTGTCCCAACATGATACGGCTGATCTATTGGAAATGCTCCTCAAACAAAGTCGAGAAAGAACGTACTTTAATTGGATCAACGAACATCCAGAAGAAATGAAGAAGCTTGTGGATCGCTTCTATGGAATTAGTGGTATCATTTATATCTTAGGCGTAGAGAAAAAGTACAGCGCAGAGGAGTTGCTTCAAGCAATAGAAAATATCGCGCCAGAAAAAAAAGAGGACATTATGACCGCAGCACAGCAGTTAGAACTAAGAGGAGAGCTAAGGGGTATACAGAAAGAGAAGCTGAGTATTGCTAAGAATATGCTCTCCAAGCTACACCTAGATATGCAGACCGTAGCGAAGGCTACTGGACTTAGTGAGGAAGAACTCATGAAGTTGCAGGAAGAGGGGAAAGCAAAAAGCTAGCTCCCATTGCTACCAATTTTTTCTCCCTATTGCTTTATATCCTAAATAACAAGTTACTCAGTACCAGTATCCTTGATCACCATGGCGAGATAGGTCTTTTCTTTTTCGAGGAGTTTATTTTTGTCTTTCTAGGTTGTGCATGCTTGTTGTTCCTCGTCTTGCTCCTCTCCATATTCATGCATGTAAATGGAATTCTTTTGCTGCTTATTCCAGGTGCTTTTTGCTTTTGATAGGTGTGACCAAATTTCTCCTTGCCAAGAAAGTATCTCCTCTTTGGTAGTATATACACAAATGGGTCTCTTAACAGTTCTTAAGACCCAAGCATATCCTAGCAAATAGCTCCCCTCATAGGGCCCGTTCTAAAAAACGATAGCGATCCCCCAATAGCCACTTCTGATATCCTACCCTTCCTTTTAGGGATGGGAAGATGCTGGAAATTCTTTTTTCAGCAAGCCAAGATATGGATCAAAGCGATAAACCTTATTTCGTTCATTGACACAATGCTGAGAAACGATGTATAATACGCTGAAATACCTACTAATAATAATACTTTTTCCATAATCTCGTTGTACTAGAGAGGCCCCAGATGTCTATCACAATTGCCCAAGTAGCTAGCTGCTATGCAATAGGACAGTGAATTAAGTCGCCGTGATGTGGTTAAAAGTCATCAAGAGTACTCCACGCAGACAGGCTAAACCGTGTATATACATTTACATAGCTCATTTTTTCTCTTTGGTGGTCTGTAGGCCCTCTCGTGTACTATGCCGCCAAGTAACCTTTTCAGAAAGCCGCTGGGGTACCTTATTTATGTAAAACAGACCGCACTTAATGCACTTCGCTGTTTTTAGGAGGTATTCATTTTGCAGTTCGCTTATTTCCTCCTCCCCACAACTCCCGCCATTGGTTAAATCCTTTGGTGTACGACAAACTAACCCCTCCAGTAAATATTGCTGCGCCCTCTGTACCCATATACGTAGCGTTGGTAGCATGCTTGTTGTATAATTTAGCACTGAGTCTTCTATCCTTGGTAAGCACATACTCCACTGTCCAGTCACCTACCCATTGGACTGTACTCCATGCACGCGATGTGTTACCAAAGATGCTTCCTTTTCTAGACACCCGCAGCCTGTCTGAAAGCCTATAGGCAAGGTCGAGGTGCAAGCCTTGGGAGCCCCTACTCTCATCCCTGAGTGCTGCTAGATCAACCTCTACGTCAACTTCAAGGTTATCGTCTAAGTTAGAAGCAAGGTTGCTTAATTGCTGAGAAGCAAGTGCACTAAAATGTCTGCCAACGGCGTTATTTCCTGTATCTGTCATCTTTTTATTAGCAAATTCTCTGAAGAGTAGTAAGCTCAATACTTGGGTTTCTGCATACTGCTTGTCTTGCGCTGCCCTCTGCTTAAACTCATTAACGACTGCAGCTAATTCACTGGAATATTCTGGAAAGTTGATTGTAAAACTTTTTTTAGGTGACAAGAGTGCTCCTTGCAGCCCTATCACTACTTGTACTGGATACTTCTTTGGGGCCCTTCCTGCTGCGCCCGGGCTCCCCAAGAGAGACGCTAGTGCAACCCGCTGCTCATACACTGCTTTTATATTGAGTATGCCGTGAGCAGGGCTGTCGTACCAAGTAATCTTGCTCTCTGGTAGAATCTTGAAAGTTTTATTGACTATACGGTAGAGAGAAAGGTCGTATTCCCCTCCTAAAAACTCAAACCCACCTGCCATCGTGAGTGCCCCGTCGGTATCTACCTCTAGCTTTATGCTGCCTTTGCCTCGCCCCTTGATGGCATCACCCGTCTTTGCATCCAAAATAATCTCTGTGTGGGCGTCAGGCGTGATCTCTAATAGGAGTGTGAGCTTGAAGCCCTGCAAGGCAACTTGCTTGGTCTGAGTTGATTTGTCTTGGTATTGGGCTTTAAAATTCACAAACCGGATAAAATCGTATTGTGCCACTGTATTACTGGCCCCACGCATCGGAATGAATATATTAGTGCCTGGATCTGTTTTTGCTTTCAGGCATACTGCCATGTTGTTGACGGGACCCGATGCAGTCAAACCACCACTCAAGATGCCGGTCCCATAAAAGTATTCATTGTCTTTTGCGGTGGTGTTGAGCAGCCTCAAGTTTTGCATACTTCCTGTTGCGTCGATTTGAAAATCCTTAAAGCCCTTGTAGAAGATGCTACCCTGCAATACAGCTTTGCCTTGTTGGTCGTCAGACAAGTGGAGGGTAGGGATGTTAATCACCTGGTCGACAAAGGTCAATGCCCCATGAACTTGATAAAGTGTATTCAAATAATTAACCCTCACGGCTGCATCCGTAATACTTGCCTCACCAGTCATCTGAGGGTTAGCTGGGCTGCCATGGAGGTAGACAGTGCCACTGAGCTCGCCAGCCAGTTGCGATACATGATTGGATACAAAAGGTGCTAAGGAAGCAAGTGGGGCATGAGAAAAGTGGGCTGTGAATTGTAGGCTATTGTTTTCTTTGAGCGGTTCATAGAAGCCCTGGATAGCCACGGTTTGTTGTTTTAGGTAATCTACCTGGCAGGTCATGTTGAATCGCTGCAAGGCATGATCCCAACTAGTACATGCATGCATGTCGCCCACCAAAAAATTGTCAATAGTAAGCTCCTCAAGGGTGATGTCACTATCCATGTACGGCTGGTCCAGTGTACCTTGCAGTACCGCTGCTGCGTTGAGCACGCCTGCAACTGGCTTACCGACCAACCAGTGAAAGTTTTCCAATGAGCAATCTTTGACTTTTAGGTGCAGTACCTCGGCAGGGTCAGCAGATAAAGTACCCAAAAGACTAACTTGTTGTTGCCCCTTACGAAAGGTAAAATTTTGAAACCTTACCCATGACTTTCCGAGTGTAATTCGATTCTCTGGATGTACATGCCACCGATTGTCAGCTAGTGCTCCCTGAGCAGGTATGAACACAATCTCTATGGTGCTATCTAGCAAAACCGCCTGGCCTTGTAAATTGGCCTGGTTACAACTCCCCTGCTGGCCAAGTCTGCTGCTAAAGTCTATTTGATTATTTTTCCAGGAGATGGCTAAGGCAAGGTCTTCCGTGGTATTGATTGTACCCCATTGCTGCTCCTTAGAAGCTAGGTGTACCACAGCCGATACTTCTTGGCCATCTTTGGATTGGCTAGCGGATAGCTCCAGCTGCGTACCCTCCCATCTATTTTTCTTCAAAGCAAGGGATGTTGCTGCCGCAAGACGTAGGGAAAAATTTGCTCCTTCCTGCTGTGAAAAACTGCCTTCAAATTGGGTATTAGGAGACAAATACGCATCAATACCAAAAACACGGAGCAGCGGGTTAATGTCTCTGCAATGAAGCTGGTAAGCAAGTGTGTAAGACTGAAGTGTGTGCCCCTGGGGAGGCAACCCGGCATGCATCAAGCGGCCTTGGTAACCTTGTATAAACTTTTGGAAATCACTAGCCAGGCTGGCATAGGAAAAATCTCCCTCGGCTTTGAGGGCCAATAGTGCTGAGTCTACCTCCAATAGATGGCCAAAATCCCCTCGGTCTGCCCGAATATGTAAAGCGTCTAGCCGTATTTCTCTGCCTTCAAGGTCAAAACAAAACTGACGCAGCTTAGCCTCTGCCTTGATACTGTCCAATGACAGGCCCTGCATGACAATAGACAATTGGGTACACAAGGTGGCACGGCGGTCAGTGAGTCGCAACGCTTGCAAACAAGCCCTGTCTAAGACCCCCTCTACAACAATACTTTCTGTATCTCTGCTGAGGTTAATGGCCGCATCAGCCCGGAGCTGCAGGTGGGGGTCATCGACGGTAAGTTTTCCTTGAAAAAACGCTCGGGCAAAGTGCCCATGGGCATAGATGTTTTCGTATACATAGTTGTTACAACCCAGCTTATGAATGTTGGCCTTTAATTGAAAGTGTGCTGTGGCCCAACTTAAGCCCTCTCCATCTATTTGGCCCTGCATGGTTAGCTGCTGCAGAGCAGGATTGTCCAACCAGGTGCCTAACTCAAAATCACTGGTAGCAATGGCGCCCTTGTACGTAGTACGTTGGGCAGTACGGTTCATCTGAACCTCCAGGTCAGTAATCACTTTGCCCAGGTCAGTATCAAAAGTAGCTTTGGCTATAAAATCAGCCAGGGTACCATAGAAACGACCTTTTGTTTTCACAAAATTAAATTTCTCTATCAGCTTGTAGTGCTTTTCGTCCAGATAAGGAAGCAAATCTTTGGTATGGAGGACCCCCTGTTGCAGTTCCATATTAAATATTGCCTCTTGTACATCCGGTAACCCTTTCAGACTTAAAAAGCTCTTAACGTGGCTACCTTGTTCGCCAAAGCCAAGATGTAAGTCTTTGACATGAAAGTCATCAATCTTGCCCTCTAATGCCCCACTAAGGGTGTAAAAAGTCTTGTGCTGCTTAAAATAAGGTAAAAAGAAAGCCAATTCTTCGGCAGCAATGAGGGCGCTGCTTAGGTGTGCTGTCATGTGCACCTTGTCTTTGAACGCTGCTAGAGGCAGTGAGGGGTCATAGGTGAGGGTGCAACTTCCCTCAACGGTACTACACCCGGTCCGGAGCTGAAGCGCTTTGCATGCTATACTATCTGGAGCAACCATTAGGGAGGTACTGAAGTGGTCTACCAATAGCGGCTTATCGGCATGTTGGCCCGTAAAATGACAAATGTCTACTGCCAACGTATTGTTTTGGGCCTTTAGGTTGGCGAGCTCAGCATCAATTTTGTGTAGGGTGAAGTGCTTGGTATCAAAAGTATCTTGCAGCAGCGCAGCTTGCTGGTCATCTATTGAAATTTCTATGTCTTGTAAAGATGCCCTTTCAATCACAAACGAAGTCAAATGCTGTGTTGCTGATGCCGGCTTTATAGCACCCCCCAGTAGCTGAAGTAAGACCTGCATGTTATACGCCTCCTCCCCCTCTTTGCACAGATGCACTTGGGCACTTTTTATACGAACCGTTTTCAGCGTAATGTACCTATCCATCAATAGCTGAAGAGGATTTACCGTAAGAGCCAGTTGATCCACAGCCAGCATGGTGTTGTCTTGGGGGTCTTTGATGGTCAACCCAGTAAGCGAGGCGCGGTACAGCCACTTGAGCTGAAAGCGATGGTGTGTGATAGCAAATTGGGTGGTATCGCTCAGGCACTGCAGGAGTATTCCAAACAAGCGATTTTGGACATAGGGCAATTGGAGCACTACAAAAGCGCTCATGAGCAGGCCAAGTGTAGCTACCGAAAGCCATTTCAGGAGCTTACCTATTATTTTTTTGATTAGCTTCGTTCTTGTTTTAAGCGTGTTCAATGCGAAAGAGCAATCCAGTAATATTGGCGATTGAGACCTCGTGCGATGAGACAGCAGCTGCTGTCATTCTCAATGGCAAGATAGCAAGCAACGTAGTAGCCACCCAAGCGGTGCATGCCCAATATGGGGGAATTGTACCAGAATTGGCGTCTCGTGCACATGAGCAACATCTTATTCCTGTAGTCACGCAAGCTATGCAGCAAGCCAACATTACCCAATTTGAATTGGACGCAGTCGCCTTTACACAAGGGCCAGGACTATTAGGAGCCTTGCTTGTGGGCACCACT
This sequence comes from Amoebophilaceae bacterium UBA1467, assembly GCA_002325615.1. GTDB lineage: Bacteria > Bacteroidota > Bacteroidia > Cytophagales > Amoebophilaceae > UBA8403. The sequence goes on along the minus strand of DCSL01000056.1, from coordinate 13,238 downwards.
TTTGCCAAGTCTGTTGCCTTTTCACTAGATATTCCGCTGATCGCCGTACATCATATGCGTGCCCATATCTTGGCCAATTTTATTGAAGAGCCTTGTCCTAGTTTCCCATTGCTTGGCCTAACAGCAAGTGGTGGGCATACCCAACTAATCCTTGTCAAGAACCACTTGCGCATGGAGGTCATTGGAGCGACACAAGATGACGCCATAGGAGAGGCTTTCGACAAGATAGGCAAACTGATGGACCTCCCCTACCCTGGGGGGCCGCTCATTGACCAGTATGCACGGCAGGGTGATCCACACCGCTTTCAATTTCCATCCACCCACGTACCTCACCTCAATTTTTCTTTCAGTGGTATTAAAACAGCTTTTCTCTATTTCCTCAGGGAGCAACAAAAAAAAGATGCCCAGTTTGTGGAAAAGCACCGAGATGATATTTGTGCGAGCATTCAGGCTACCTTGATCAGCATGCTCCTCCAAAAACTCAAAAAAGCTGTTGCCCAAACAGGCATTAAAAGCATCGCAATAGCAGGTGGTGTTGCAGCTAATTCAGGCCTAAGAAGTCAGTTAAAGCAGCTGGCGGAGCAAGAGGGCTGGGAAGTATTTATCCCGCAATTAGCCTACTGTACAGATAATGCGGCCATGATTGCTATCGCAGCCTATTACCACTACTTAGCAGGTAATTTTTGCAACTTGCAAGTAACTGCCAGGCCCAGGATGTCTTTGTGAATAGTAAATTTTTAACTAACGCGTTTTAGGACCTGCTTCCAGAGACGCAACGGTACTGTGTAAAGTCTAGGCAGTCGTTTTTTCGGAAGAATAAAATCAGTTGTACACTTTTGAGCCTAGCAACAGTTACAATGACCCAATCACCTTTTGCATAGAGTCACTGCATATCATGCCCTCAAAGCACAAGAAAGTAGCCAAGAACATTGTTATCAAAAACAAGCGGGCAAGTTTTGAATATACGTTTCTGGATAAATATATAGCAGGGATAGTCTTGACGGGCACAGAGGTAAAGTCTGTCAGAGCCGGCAAAGTAAGCCTACAGGAGTCTTATTGCTACTTCTCTAAGGGAGGGGAGCTTTGGGTCAAAGGCATGCACATTGCAGCGTATACACAAGGAAACATTTATAACCATGTTGAAACCAGGGAGCGAAAGCTCCTCTTAAACAGAAAAGAGCTCAATAAGCTCATGCGCAACCAAGAAAAAGGATTGACAATTATTGTTGTCCAACTTTTCATCAATGAGCGGGGGCTGACTAAACTGCAAATTGCTTTGGCCAAAGGGAAAAAGCTATATGACAAACGCCAGTCCATCAAAGAGAAAGATTTGGAAAGAGCCACACGGCGTGGTCAGGTTTAGCATCAAGTTTGAGGACAACGACTTGCTCATAGTTTTAACTCACCTCTCTACCATTGCCAAAGCATATTTGCTACTGCCTGTGTTTTTGAAGGGACATTTTTGAAGCCTATGGGCTTATAGTGGCCCGCCTCCTCCCAAAAGTGTCGCCTTTGGAAAAATGAGGAAACTTGTGCTCATTGTTCCCGAGAGACTAACACATTTTTCCTGCCTTCTACCTGCAAGGTAAAAAGCAAGGCCACGCCAGTAAGGCAAGGCATTGATTAAAGATCAGTTAATAAGCTTTTATTAAAAAAGACTCACTACTTTTAGGCTTAGACTCCTGCAAAAGAATCTCATCACTGCAAAAAATATGTGGGCCATTGGCATCAAGAGCGGACTTATCACCGTTTTAGGACTTATTGCGTATGGACTGATCGTCCAGCTTACGGGACTACAGCACTCATTATGGGGCAGCTTACACTATGTGGTGCTGGCGCTGGGGATCTACTCTGGGCATTACTATTACAAAGCAGCCAACAACGGCTCGATGACCTACAAACAAGGCCTCAAGTTGGGGCTTGTTGTCGTTTCATTCGCAGGCTTGGCAAACACACTGCCCTTATATCTGTATACCAAATTTATGGATGCTTCCTTCATCGTACAGTTGGCCGAAAGTATAGGAAAGGCTTTGCAGCAAGAGGACATAGACGAGACCATCATTGAAAAAACAGTATGGTTGATGCAGAACATGACTCCAGAGTTTGTATGGATCGGGATCTTTTTTAGTATCGTGCTACTGGGCTTCTCTTTGACCTTAGTCATTGCTGTATTCTCCAAAAATTCTAAAAAGAGCACGTTACAACCGTAGTACGGCTACATAGTCATTCCCCTATCTGCGTGTCCTTTGTGTCTTTTTTATAGCTTCACCACTCTATTTGCATTACTTTGTGTGTGGGCATGGTATTGAGACACAGTCCATACGATGCCTGTAGACTGGCTGTTCCTAGATTCGTGGGTACTAAAAGAGTTGTCAATAGGTTGTAAGTCTTTTTGATCCGCAGTAAGTTTTACGCTCAACGCTACTTCTATGCAACTCAACAAGAAATTACTAAGTGACCTATTTGGATACTTCATGCGGGGATTATTATTGGTGGCACCCTTCGCGCTAACGATTTATATTATTTCACTTGCCCTGAACTTCATTGATGGATTGATAGGGATAAAAATTCCTGGCTTAGGGATAGCAATTTTGCTGACCTCTATTACTTTCTTGGGTTATTTGGGGTCCACACTACTGGTCAGGTCTGTATTTGATCTTACAGAAAACTTGATCACAAAGCTGCCCTTCATCAGTACTATCTATTATTCCCTCAAAGAGCTGACCTCTGCTTTTGTAGGCGATAAAAAGAAGTTTGATAAGCCGGTGCTAGTAATCATGAACAAAGAGGCTCAGTTACACAAGCTAGGCTTTGTGACACAGAAAGATCTAAAGACTATGAATTTACCAGGCAGTATTGCGGTATATGTTCCTCATTCTTATAATTTCTCAGGCGATTTATTCATTCTCCCCAAGGAAGCGGTTAGCCCCGTAGACATCGCTAGCACGGAGGTTATGAAGTTTATTGTATCGGGCGGGGTGGCGGGCTTACAACGCCCAGAGGAACAAGACGTGCGCGAGGCCACTCTGTGAGGACAGGGAGTGGATACATGTCACTGCCTATGAAAATACTTAGCTAGCCAAGAGTCTTCGGCACGGACCAGCCACCTGTCAGCCAGTTCTTCTTTTTTAGTGACGGTATTATCAAAAGTAAGCATATCTGCCAAGATAGCTCCTTGCTGAATTTTTTCTTTAAGCTGATCCAAAGGAACTACAAAATTGGTTTCACCGCGCCTAAAAGCAATATAGTCCCTATGCAGCAAGTGTACTTGAAATGCTTGCTCTAGTCCGCGAATAAACTGCACAGAAGCATCTACAGCGCAACCTGTGGCACCTTGCAAACTTTCCTCTACAGCCAGGATCAGAAACTGCTCATAAAGTATCTCAGTACTGCATTGCAAGGGATTGCCATGCGCGGTCCACTGCTCCAAGAACTCTTGTAGATTTTGTAGCATCGTCGCTTTTTCCTCCTGCTCAAGAGGGCGACTGGCTTGATATACCCATATGCGGGCTGCATCGGACAGTTGATTAAAAGGAACGTACATAGTCTGCAGCGCTTTTTATGATACCCGTATTGCTTACTTCTGTGCCCGCAAGTTACTATATTTTCCAATCATTGAGGCCAAAGGCGTGCATTGGTCTACCGTATTGTGCCCCTTTAGGGTTTCGGTTGCGGTAAAGGGGTAAATTCTCTAGATTTGCTGATCCATACTACGTGGTGATGTAGCTCAGTTGGTAGAGCATCGGACTGAAAATCCGTGAGTCGGTGGTTCGAGTCCACTCATCACCACTTATTGCTTTGTCTTGCCTCCTAGCGCTACCAGCTGTAGTCAAATGGGCACACGATGGGTGGAAAAACAGGGTGTTCCCACTATTCATAACGCACGCCCATAGCAACTAGCCCTGAATATCCACAAGCTCTACGTCAAAGATGAGAATAGCATTGGCCGGAATCAAGCCATTCCCTGTCCCTTGGCTTCCATATGCCAGTGTAGAGGGAATAAAGAGGCGTGCCTTGGCCCCTTGGTGCAAACACATGATTCCTTCGTCCCACCCTTGGATGACTTGTCCTACACCCAACTGGAACTCGATAGGCTCGTAAGCTCTTTGTGGATTGTGAATACCATGCTGCTCAGCTACCTTTTCTAGACTCGTGTCAAACACTTTTCCACCCAGGAGTTGCCCTGTATAATTGACTTTTACCTTGTTTCCTTGCTTGGGCTGAACGCCGTGGCCTGGTGTATCAATCACGTAATACAAACCAGAGGAGGTGGCCTGGGCTTTCACATTATTTTCTTTCAGATAGCTGGCAATGGCTTTACCATCTTCCTTAATTTGCTTCTCAGTCTTTTCTTGTTGTTTTTTTTGTAACATGGCGATTTGTTCAGTTTCCCATTTTTTATGCGCTTCTTCTGGCATGACATCTTGCAGCTGGAGGTGTAAAAATATTTCTTCGTTTTTCTTCAGCCCATATTGCACAGTCATATAATCCAGTTCTTCTGCGCTTAGCTTACACAGGAGACTGTCTCCTTTTTTAAGCATACTGACGGCTTCGAAGAAGCCACCATCTTTTTTAGAAGTCTCCTGGGAGTAGGGCAGTGCCATAGGCAATTCCTGATCAGCAGTGTTAAGTAATACGACTCCCTGGCCAGTTTTGTAGCATACATTGAGCAAAAGTATATCTCCTTCTTGCGGGCCAGGACCTGCTCCTTGCTTGACTATTTGGTACTGCAACCCTGTAGCTGTCTTTTTAAAAAATCCATGGCGGTAAGTTTTTAGGCAGAGCGCAAGAGCAACAGCAAGCAGAAGGCCACCAAGGGAGAGCAGATAGAAGCGTTTCTTATTCTTCATTAGCTAGGGTTTAAAATGTTGTGTTTGGTTTTGACAAGGTTTTCAAATTTGGCTACTGTTTCTTTCAGGGTCAGGTAGGAGGTACCACCTGCAGCGTTCTTATGACCCCCTCCTTCAAAGTATTCTTTGGCCCATAGGTTCACAGGTATGTCTCCTGAAGATCTCAAAGAGAGGCGTACAGCGTCTTTCTTCTCCTTGATGACAGCAGCAAGCACAATGCCCTTGATAGCAAGCGCATGGTTGACGAGTCCTTCTGTATCACCTATTTGTAAGTGATACTTTTGATAATCTTCTACACTGATGAAAAAATAAGCAGTATTGTGTTCCTTAAGTAGTACAAATCGATGGCTCAAGGCAAAGCCCAGAAACTCGAGCTTACTTACAGGATTATTTTCATATACCAGCCTGCTCACTTTGGCTACATCCGCTCCATGACGCATCAAGCTGGCTGTCACGCAGTGTGTTTTGGCAGTAGTATTGGGATTTCTGAATGAGCCAGTATCGGTCATGATGCCAGCGTAGAGGCACTCAGCAATGTCCTGATCGACCAGGGCTTGCGCGCCTAGGGCTTCTATTATTTCATACAAGAGTTCGGCAGTAGCTGCTGCCCCTGGCTCTCGAAAAATCAGATCACCAAATTTTTCTGTCGTTGGATGGTGATCTATGACCACCGTAGTAGCAGCAGCATTTCTAACTACTGATTCCATTTCATGAAGCCGGTTCAAGGTAGGAAAGTCTACGCAAAAGATGATATCAGCCTTGTTCAGGAGTTCGAAGGATTTTTGCTGCTGCCCCCGAGAACAAATGATGACTTCTTGTGCGCCGGGTAGCCAGTTGAGGAAAGCGGGATATGCTGTGGGTGCAATCACGTGTACTTGGTGTTGTTGCTTTTTGAGCAACGCAGCCAGCCCTAGGCCAGTCCCTAAAGCATCTGCATCAGGGCGCTGATGTACGGCAATGGTAATCTGCTTGGGGGAAGCTAGTAGTGCCTTTAAAGGCAGTATGTTTTCCATGGAGAAGATGACTCGCAACGCAAGCCTTTAATCAGAGGCGAATTTGTAATTATTCCTATAGAAAAACAAAGAGGCATCACCAGGTTGGTGACACTACTTGCCGATACAAAACTTAGAAAACAGGTTTCCCAATAACTCCTCTGTAGTTACCTCCCCTGTAATTTCTCCTAAATGGTAGAGTGCTCTACGAACGTCTTGTGCCAACAATTCATGGGTTAGCTTACTTGCTATGCCTTGCAACACCTCTTCCAAAGCTTCTTTGCTCTTGCTCAAGCTCTCATGATGCCGTGCATTGACCACAATGGTATCTGTCCTTTGTAACTGGTCTAGTGCCACACATGCCAGGAGCCGTGACTTTAGGAGGGGTATGTTTTCTTGTTGAGCTGCCGAGATGAGCACAAAATCCTCTTGCTGAAGGGCCTGTAACAAATCAGGTGGTGCAACGTCTATCTTGTTGCCCACTTTAATATAGGGGACGGTCGATGCCTCGAGTTGCTGAATCGTCTGGTGGATGCTGGGTAAAGTTTCAGTAGCTAAGTCAAAGAGATAGATGATGAGTGCAGCTTTTTGAAGTTGTTCTTTGGTCTTGGCAATGCCTATGGCCTCTATGGTGTCAGCGGGCTTGTCTCGCAGCCCTGCAGTATCAATACATCTAAAATTCACGCCTCCGATGTTCACCTCAGCTTCAATCAAATCTCGGGTAGTGCCAGGCATATCAGAGACAATTGCTTTTTCTTCATTGAGCAAGGCATTGAGCAAAGTGGATTTGCCAACATTGGGCTTGCCAGCAATTACAGTAGGGACGCCGTTCTTGATGACATTGCCGAGTGCAAAGCTTTGTATAAGCTGTGCAATGGGCGTTAATAGTTCTTGCGCAAGTGTTTTTAAGGCCATTCTATCAGCAAAGGCTACGTCTTCCTCTGAAAAATCTAGTTCTAACTCAAGCATAGAGGCAAAGTGAATCAGCTTCTCTCGAAGCTGCTTGATTTTTGAGGAGAATCCACCCCGCATTTGCTGCAGAGCTGTGCGGTGTGCCACGGCTGAGTCGGCAGCAATAAGATCTGCTACAGCTTCTGCTTGCGCCAGATCTAATCTGCCATTCAGGAAAGCGCGCAACGTAAATTCCCCTGGCTTGGCTAACCGCGCTCCGTGCTGTACCAAAAGCTGGATGATTTGCTGCACAACAAAACCAGAGCCGTGGCAGGAGATCTCTACAGCGTCTTGTTGGGTAAAGGATTTCGGTGCTCTGAAGATAGAGATCAGTACTTCGTCTAAAAGTTTTTTCTGGTCATGGATGGTGCCAAAGTGAATTGTATGAGAAGTTTGTTGGGTCAGGTCTTTGCCTTCAAAGACCTGGTTGGCGAGCTCGATCACCCCTGCTCCTGAAAGCCTGATCACCGCGATAGCGCTACTACCAGGTGGAGTGGCTAAGGCAACAATAGGGTCTTCTTGGTGGGGGATTTTCAAGGGTAGTTAGTTTAGTTTACAAGAGAACATGCGTACTTTCGTCGCAAATCTATAAGTATTCTCCCAAGTCATGAAGCACTTTCTTGCTAACCGCATCAATGCACTGCCGAAATCAGCCACCATCGCCATGAACCAACAGGCAATAGATTTACAGGCACAGGGACACGACATTATCAATCTGAGTATAGGAGAGCCAGACTTTAAAACGCCCTTATCTATCCAACAGGCAGCCAAAAAGGCAATTGATGCAGGGATTTACTTCTCTTATACACCGGTGGCGGGTTATGCTGATCTTCGGGCGGCCATTGCTGACAAGCTCTGTCAGGAGAACAACATTCGCTGCGAACCTAGTCAGATCGTTGTTTCTAATGGCGCCAAGCAGGCGATTGCCAATGTGTTTTCGTGCTTGCTCAATCCTGGAGACGAGGTGGTGGTTTACACGCCTTATTGGGTCAGTTACGTGGCCATCATTCAATGGGCAGGAGGCAAGCCTGTGCTGATCCAAGGCAAACTAGCCAATAACTTTGAGGCTACTCCTGAACAGCTAGACCAGGCCATCACTTCCAAGACAAAAGCAGTAATTTTTTCTAGTCCTTGTAACCCTACAGGCCATGTATTTTCTAAGCATGCGCTTGAGGCTATGGCAACAGTGCTGGCAAAACATGCACCTATTTTTGTCATTGCGGATGAGATTTATGAGTACATCAACTTTGTCGGCGAACATACTAGCATGGGTGCACTTCCGGGCATGCAAGACCGCGTCATTACCATCAATGGTTTTTCTAAAGGCTTTGCTATGACAGGCTGGAGAATAGGGTATATGGCAGCACCGGCGTGGCTTGCCAAAGCTTGTGAGAAGATCCAGGGGCAGACCACTGGCGCCCCTTCCTCTATTGCCCAGCGTGCTGCGTTGGCTGCCATTCAGGGAGACAGAAAGGTTATACAGCTCATGACTGATACCTATCGCAAGAGACGCGACCTCTGCTTGGAGCTGCTGAAGGAAATTCCAGGCTTTCGCTCTAACACACCTCTGGGAGGCTTCTTTCTTTTTCCTGATGTAAGTGATTACTTTGGCCGTACGGATGGGCACGTCGTTATCCAAGATGCACATGAGCTGTGTATGTACCTCCTACGAGAAGCGCATGTTTCTGTGGTGGCGGGCAGCGGGTTTGGTGAGCCTAATTGCGTCAGAATCTCCTATGCAGTTACTGAAGACCAACTAAGAGCAGCACTGCAGCGCATTCAAGAGGTTTTGGCCAAGTTAAAGATGCCCTAACTACATGGCTTGATACAGCTTTGCGTAGTAGCCTCCCTGGGCTAGCAGCGCTTCGTGAGCTCCTTCTTCTTGAATCTTCCCATGCCTCAGCACTAAAATCTTATCAGCATGCTGAATGGTAGCAAGGCGATGCGCTATGAGGAGACAGGTTCTGTTTTGCATCAACATAGCAGTAGCTTTTTGAATAAGTCGTTCAGTCTCTGTGTCCATAGAAGAAGTTGCTTCGTCCAGTATCAAGATGCAAGGATCATAAACCAACACACGTGCAAAGGCTAGCAATTGTCTCTGTCCCATAGAGAGGGTCATCCCCCTCTCCATAACATGGTAGTCATACCCGCCAGGTAGCTGTAAGATAAAATCGTGAATGCCCATCAACTGGGTGGCTTCCACAACACGTGCTCTATCAATGTCAAGATTGCCCAAGGTGATGTTCTCGTAGATGCTTCCAGAAAAGAGAAAGACGTCTTGCAACACAAGGCCTACATGCTCGCGCAAAGTCTGGAGCTTATAGTCCTTGATATTAACACCATCGATATAAATCACTCCCTTTTGTACATCGTAGAAGCGTTCTAGCAGATGGATGAGGGTAGACTTGCCTGCCCCAGTAGCCCCAACGATGGCCAAAGATTTTTGGGCTTCTATCTGAAAAGAAATATCCTTCAAAACATAATCCTGGTCTTCGTAGGCAAACCATACATTTTGAAAGACAATTGCTCCCTGAAGTTGTTGGGGAGCATGGGTGCCTGTATCGTCTACCTGTTCACCATTTTCCATCAGCTTCATAATTCGGCCTGTACTCACGATGCCCATTTGTAGCGTGTTAAAGCGATCTGCGATGAGGTGCAACGGGCGAAAAAAAAGATTGATGTACATTAAGAAAGCTATAAGCTGGCCTAACGTAACTATGCCGTGTATAGCGTCCTTAGCACCATACCAAACAAGTAGGCTGATCGACACTGAGTTGATAATGCTAAGGCACGGAAAGTAAAACGCATAATACTGTACAGATTTGATACCAGCGTTTTGGTGTATTTCGTTAAGCGCCTTAAACTGGGCTAGTTCACGTTGCTCCCTACCAAAAATTTGTACCATACTCATCCCTACAATGCGCTCTTGCATAAAAGCATTGAGTTGAGCCACCGCATTCCTCACTGCCCTCAAAGCATACTTTATCTTTTCCTTAAAGACATAAGTAACAATCGCTATCAAGGGCGAAGTTGCCAAACTGAGTAGGGCCAGTCGCCAATTGATGTAGAACATAAGAACAACCATGAGCACCATTTGCAAAAGATCACCAATCAGCGCTGCCATACCTTCGCTAAAAACATTGGCGAGGGCTTCTGTGTCGGAAATGTTGATAGTCACTAATCTTCCGATAGGTGTCTTTTTGAGGAAGCTGGTGCGTAGCCGAAGGATGTAAGCATAGAGCTGGATGCGGATATCTCTAATCACATGCTGCCCGAGCCAATCGGAAAGATAGGTTTGGTAGTACTGAGCAACACCCTGAATGACTAGTAAAAGAACAAGCAAGACAGCCATCCCCACCAACCCCTTGTAATCACCTAATAAGATATAATCATCAATGGTGATCTGGATAAGGTAGGGCTGCAAGGGTGCTAACACGCCTAGCGCAAACGTAAGACAGGTAAGGAAATAAAAAGTACTTCTGTAAGGCTTTACAAA
>DCSL01000056.1:2100-2906 GCA_002325615.1 Amoebophilaceae bacterium UBA1467 | reverse complement strand
AGCTTTCGAAGTACCTTCCGATCGACAGTTTCCGTGTCTTGTTTTTTGTGACCAGGCATGTTGAGCGAAGATATAGAAAATTAGAGAGACCTTAGGCATATTATTAGTTTAAAAAAATAGCCTCTGGATAGGTCACCTGCATCAATGTTAAGCCGCGAGCAGGGACCAGAATAGCTGATAGGTCACGATCTTTTTGGTCAATCAGCGTTTCAAAAGCTGACAAGCTCAATTTTTTCTGACCTATCTTGAGCAAAAGGCTGACAATAATTCTAACCATGCTTCGTAAGAAGCGATTGGCTTTGATACGAAATAGAAGCTGCTCTTTTTGAACCAACCAACCGGCCTCCATGACAGTACATAAAAAATGCTCATCGTCTGAGCGCACCTTGCAAAGGTTCCGAAAATCGTGCTTGCGGCACAATATCGCGGCTGCCTCGTTCATTTTTGGGATGTCCAATAGGCCCCGCAACAGGCAGCTGGTCTCGCACTGAAAGGGAGTTTTATTTTGTACAATGGTATACGCATACGTCCTAGCCAAGGCATCGAACCTAGCATGGGCAGTGGGCTTCACCGGCCGCATGGCTACAATAGCAATGTCTGCTGGCAATACCGCATTGAGCTGATAGTAGAGGCGATTCACGTCCACGGTACATGCTAAGTCCATGTGGGCACATTGTTGCTGCGCATGCACGCCCGTGTCGGTCCTACTGCTCCCCACTACTTTGACTGCTCTTTGTAGTATTTGAGAGAGACACGCCTCCAGTACCCCTTGGACTGTGGTGGCATTTTGCTGCTGTTGCCATCCA
>DCSL01000056.1:0-2043 GCA_002325615.1 Amoebophilaceae bacterium UBA1467 | reverse complement strand
GCCATCCATGATACTGTGTGCCTCGATAAGCAATTTGTAGGAAGTAGCGAAGTTTTTTCTCTGGCATAGCGTTGAGCAGCTAGGACTACAAAAATAGATGAATAACAAGGAGCTGCATTTGTACCAGCACTTCTTTTTGTGGCTAGTGCTAGCTACTTTTGGTAAACGTTAAATACAAACCTAAAGATGGATTTTACGGCCGAAGCCATCCTCATCGTTGGCTCATTCTTGCTTTTTATCAGTATCCTGGCAAGCAAAATATCTACCAAACTAGGTATTCCTACTTTACTTATATTTCTAGCGATCGGAATGTTGGCTGGCTCTGAAGGAATAGGGGGCATTAGCCTCCACAATGCTGCCTTGGCCAAGGTGCTAGGTGCTGTGACCCTGACACTCATTCTTTTCTCAGGTGGCCTTGATACAGAATATACACATATTCGGCCCATTATATGGCATGGAGTTCTCCTTTCAACTATCGGGGTGCTGGTGACTGCCTTTGGCATTGGCTACTTTATCTACTGGGTGACAGACTTCAACTTGGTAGAAAGCCTCTTGGTAGGCTCTATTATCTCTTCTACCGATGCCGCGGCCGTGTTCTCTATCCTACGCTCTAAGAACATACACCTAAAGCATAACCTTGCGCCAACATTGGAGCTAGAGTCAGGAAGTAATGATGTCATGGCATTCTTCTTAATGATGTTCTTCACAGGCTTGCTGCGTAGTGAAGGAGAGATGGAATTTGCGTCTGCCATCCCCATCTTTTTCAAAGAGATGATCATAGGCGGCACGGTAGGCTTCCTGGTGGGCAAGGCTATGGTATGGGTGGTGAACAAAGCACAGCTTGCATACGAATCGCTGTATCCGGGCCTAACACTGTCCATGATTTTGTTTACGTATTCTGCCACTAACTTTATCCACGGCAGTGGCTTCTTGGCAGTCTACATTGCTGCCTTGATGCTAGGTAGCCAAGACTTTTTGCACAAAAAAAGCTTGATTCGGTTCTACGATGGGGTGACCTGGCTGATGCAGGTAGTCATGTTCATTGTCTTAGGCTTATTGGTTTATCCCAAGAAACTTATTCCCGTGGCTGGCATTGGCGTTTTTATTTCCTTGGTGCTGATGTTCATTGCCCGCCCCCTGGGCGTATTCCTCTCGCTGGCTTTTTTCAAGAAGGTCGGCCGCAAACAAAAATTGTTTATCTCTTGGGTGGGCCTTAGAGGAGCAGTGCCTATCGTATTTGCTACTTATCCTTTGTTAGAACGTATTGACAAGTCTGATGTGATTTTTCATATTGTGTTCTTCATCGTCCTCACTTCGATTCTATTTCAGGGTACTACACTGCATCCCCTGGCAAAGTGGCTACAACTAGAAGCCAAGCTATCTGCAAAGAAAGCAAGGGCTATCAGCCTATCGGAAGACGTTAAAAGTGAGTTACTGGAGCTAGAAGTAGCCAACGATTCGGTCGCTGCGGGCAAACGCATTGTAGAGCTAGGATTGCCCAAAAGTTCACTCATTGTGCTCATTAGTAGAGAAAAAAACTACCTAACGCCTCGTGGAGATACAGTCATCGAAGCAGGCGATAAGCTGATGGTCATGACTGACGATAAGCAGGACATCAAAGAGCTGAAAGCGTGCCTAGGTATGTCGCATTAGAACAGTAGGATGGCGATTTGAAGAAAGTTATTTTATCAACTTTTCAATGCTTTAAATCATAAATTCATAAATCGATTGTATTATGGCGTCCCTTTTGGAGGTAGATTGCCTGATTGTCTATGCTTTTTTGCTCATTACCCTTGTTATAGGCTTGCGGGCGGGTAGGGGTGTTAAGGATATTCGGGGATATGCAATTGCTAATAAAACGTACGGAACAGGGGTGCTTGTGCTTAGCTTTTTAGCTACCAATATAGGAGGAGGGAGTGTAATGAGTGGCTCAAGGGAAGTATTTGCTAATGGTATTATCATGACGGTCGCTTCCCTAGGAGTTGCTATTTCACTCCTCTTTATAGCCTTCTTCATTGCACCCAAAATAGTATACTTCGAGGA
>DCSL01000038.1:5634-8721 GCA_002325615.1 Amoebophilaceae bacterium UBA1467 | reverse complement strand
GCACACGGTGGGAATTTGTTGTGTAAGACCTGTTCTATACCTGGCCAGGCCTACACAGAGTTTGTGTTAATAATCCCGCCAGCTGACATAGAAGCGCAAGAAAGCGCTGAGCCTACGTAAAACTAGCCAACCGCATGCACAACCTACGCACCATCCAGACCAAATCTTATGAGAGCCGACGCAGGACTGCTGAGGAGACGCTGCTCTTCTTTGTGCCCTTGGCCAAGTACTTAGGCCTCAGTGAGGCTACCGAAGAACTTAAACATAGAAGCTTTGATGTGCTGGGGAAATAGAAAAACCATGGCAAAAAGAAGATGCACAGGAAACAGAGAAAAGAAGGCAGTAACTATCGCCTCTCCCTCCTCTGGCAACTTCTGGAGTTCCTCAGGGGTTCAAGCCGGTGGCGTGGTCCACGCCCAAATTGATGCTTCAGTACCAACAAAAAGCCCTTCAGATCCTAGCCAACACGGTCACCTCACCCTATCAGGAAGCACTTTGCACACTCATACAACATATCATCTAGCAAGTTTTTTCCTACCTCGCAATAAAAATCTTGACAAAGATCTTGATAATAATTTTATATTTTTTTAGACTGTGAACCAGTAGGTTCGTAACCCTTTAAAACAAGAAGATAGTTATGTCACTTATGAAAATTGATCAGGAGAGTATGTTCCCTAGCCTTGCGCCGCTCTGGGAAGATTTCTTTGGTAAGGATATCATGGAAAGGGCTGGCTGGAGAGGCGCGTCTAGCATGCCTGCTGTTAACATTGAAGAAAACCCCCAGGCCTTTGAAGTAACCCTGGCAGCACCGGGTTTGCAGCGAGACGATTTTGTCATTGAGCTCCACAATGGAGTGCTGACTGTGTCCTCGAAAAAAGAGGAAAAACACGAAGAGCATGATAAAAAAGGAAAGTATACCCGAAGAGAGTTTAGGTATCATGCCTTTAGCAGGTCCTTTACACTGCCCAAGGAAGTGGATGCAAATAAGATAGAAGCCAGTTATAAAGATGGTATCCTATCCATCCATCTTCCTAAAAGGGAGCCAGGAAAGGAGCAACCAGTTAAACAGATCACTATCAAGTAAGAAAACCTAAACAGGTTGGGTTGCTAGGGGGCGCGTCAGCAGCCCCCTTGTTTTGCTCAGGGTCGGTCCACACCACGGCCCCAATCTACGCTTTTTTTTCTGGACGCATTTGGGGGAAGAAGATGACCTCCTGGATAGAAGCTGTATTGGTCATGACCATGGTCAACCGATCAATGCCAATACCCACGCCCACAGTAGGGGGCATGCCATAACGCAAAGCACGTAAAAAATCTTCGTCCAAAGCCATGGCTTCTGCGTCCCCTCTTTTGCCAAGTTCAAGCTGTTCTTCAAACCGCTGGCGCTGGTCCATAGGATCATTCAACTCAGAAAAGGCATTGCAGATTTCCTTACCATTGCAAATGATCTCAAAACGCTCTGCCAAAGCTGGGTTGCCACGGTGTCTTTTGGCCAACGGCGACATTTCTATTGGGTAATCTGTGATGAACGTAGGCTGAATCAGCTTGGATTCGCAATGCGCACCAAAGAGTTCATCAATAATTTTTCCTTTACCCGCCGAGGCTTCCAGGGTAATGTCTAGCTTGCGGGCCGTATCACGCAGGGCTGCCTCATCCATGTGACTCACATCAATGCCCGTAAAATGTTGAATGGCCTCAAATAGGGTATACCTTTCCCAAGGTCGCTGAAAGTTGATGGTATGTTGGCCTACCTGTATCTCGGTGGTGCCATGGAGATCCAAGGCTACCTTTTCAAGCAGTGCTTCTACCTGATCCATCATCCACAGGTAGTCTTTGTAGGCTACGTACACTTCTAGCATCGTAAACTCAGGGTTATGAAACCGCGACATGCCTTCATTGCGGAAGTCTTTTGCAAACTCATAAACCCCTTCGTACCCTCCTACGATGAGCCTTTTTAGGTACAATTCATTGGCAATGCGCAAATACAATGGCGTGTCTAGGGTATTGTGGTGGGTCTTAAAAGGACGAGCGGCGGCTCCACCATAGATAGGCTGCAGAATAGGGGTCTCTACTTCTAAATACCCTTGTGCTTCTAGGTACTGCCGGATAGAACGAATGAGCCGAGCACGCTGGATAAACGTTTCCCGTATGTGAGGGTTAACAATTAGGTCTACATAACGTTGTCTATAACGCTGCTCAGGGTCCGTAAAAGCATCATAAGTTTTCTGAACACCCTGCTCTACTACTTCTTTGACATAGGGTAAGGGTTTCAGAGCCTTGGTCAGCAAGGTCAGGTGTGTAACATGTACAGAGACAGTCCCCATTTTGGTCTTGAATACATGACCATGCACTCCTACGATATCACCCATGTCCATCAGTTTCTTAAAAACTGTGTTGTAGAAGGTTTTGTCCTTGTCTGGGCACAGGGTGTCCCTGTGCACATACAACTGAATCTTTCCACTGGCATCTTGCAGTTCAGCAAATGAAGCTGAGCCCATGATCCTTCGGCTCATCAGCCGTCCTGCCATCACTACCTGCTGGTAACATGCTGGATCGGTAGGATAGTTGACTAGGATGTCTTGGGCAGTTGTGTTGGTGGCAAAGGTGGCGGCTGGATAAGGATTGATACCCATCGCTTCGAGTTCTTCCTTTTTTTGGACTCTTACAATTTCTTGCTCGCTCAGGAGGGTGGTCATAGTAACTGGGGTATGGATATGTTGAGAAGCACTGTAGCCAGGACCTGGTAGCTATGCTTTATATGGACATTACAAACGCTTGTGACTAATTACCAAGAACGGCACAAGGATGCCGGACTCAATCCAGTAGCCAAGTTGCCTGGTTTTTAGCCACTCCGCTACCATATCCACTTTCTTCTTGGTGGCAGAGAGGGAAAAAGTTTAAATTGTGCACGCTTGCGCACACGCCTACTAACGTAGATGCTCTTTTACGAAACTCTTCACCTTTTCGGCGCTTTCCCTGATAGGACGCTCATACTCCTTGCGTAGCCTTCCTGCTTGTTTTTTTAGGATTTTCTGAATCCTACTTTTGTCCTCGTCACCTACCAAGACACCGAGCACGGCACCTACC
>DCSL01000038.1:4278-5608 GCA_002325615.1 Amoebophilaceae bacterium UBA1467 | reverse complement strand
CCCGCCATAAAAGATATAAGATCTCTTTTCATAACCGATTGTTCTATGGATTGAAATTTACCGTCTCCTCACGCAAAGTAGCGAAAATCGTTGCCAGTTACCACACTCTTTAAGTGATTTTTCCCTCCTTTTTACGGCATCAACAACGCACTGGATCACCACAAAAGGAGCCCTTTTGGACTAAAAAAGCATTTTTAGAGCAGACAGAGACCGTGTTAGCAATCAATCACAAGAGCACCATGATACAGTTATTTGAGCATCTGAGGGGAGTTTGGAAGCTCCAGCAGCATTTGGGTACACAAGGGCACATGCAAGGCACGGCCTGTTTCCAGACATGGGGCAAGGAGTTTTGCACTACCAAGAACATGGCCGTACTACCTTTGGTAACAATAAGGTACTTCCCGGCTACCGTGCATATGCCTATGTGTATGACCAGGGGACAATATCGGTCCATTTTTGGGACCAGGAACAAAGGCAACCCGCTGGGCTGTTGCACACCTTGCAGCTTCATAGTACCAAGACTACTAGCCAGGTGGATGATGTTGACAAGGCGTGCTACACGTTTGTGAACCGTCAATATTTTCAATTAACCTATCAGGTGCAGGGCCTCAGAAAGGTTATACTATAGACGCATTGCAGTAAAGTAACAGACATGTCATGACTCCCCTAGACAGCACGACACAATACAAGAAAGCGGTGTCAGTTCTTTGGTTATTCTCTTGACTTTCTTTTGCTTTTTCCTTCTGCTTTCATTGCCTCTGCCAAGCGTAACTGGAACCTAGACTTCTTTTTATCCTTGTTCTTCTCCTTGTTCTCCTCCAGCTGCTTTTTTATTTTCTCCTCATCTACAAACCACTTGATTAAACTCTGTTGACCAGAGGTTATTAAGTTAGAGACGAGGTAATACAGGCTCAGGCCTGCAGGGAAGCTGTTTAGAATGAACATAAAGGTAAACGGCATCATATAGGTCATGAGCTTCATAGGCCCTTGCACAGGCGTCAATTGGTTGTTAGACCAAGTATAGAGTATGGTAGAAGCAGTCATGAGCAAGGTAAACAAGCTCACATGACTTCCGTAGGCAGGTATGCTGAAAGGCAGGTGAATGATCGCATCATAGGTAGACAAGTCACTGGCCCATAAAAAGGCCTGTTGGCGCAACGCGATGGCGTTAGGGAAGAAATTGAACATGGCCAACAGAATGGGCATCTGCAACAGCACAGGAATACAACCACTTAGTGGGTTAATACCCATCTCCCGATAAAGGCCCATCTGCTCCATCTGTATCTTTTGCATATCTTCCCCATGCTTGGCCTTGAGGGCATCTAAGGCG
>DCSL01000038.1:207-4259 GCA_002325615.1 Amoebophilaceae bacterium UBA1467 | reverse complement strand
TAACCCGCATCTTAGCCATAGCAATGTAGGACTTGTAGGAAAGGGGCAACAGTAGGAATTTGATGAGGACGACGAGTAGAATAATGATGATGCCGTAATTGCTGATGTACTGCTCTAGAAAGGCAAAGACAGGAATAATCAAGAATCGGTTGATCCAGCGTACCACTGGCCAGCCTAGCGAAATATTCTTGGAGAAGCCTTTGGTAACTTGATCGAGCGTCTGGTAGTCGTTGGGGCCAAAATAAAATGTGAATTGTCCTTTTTTTTCTTGTTTTGGGTCAGTATCTGGCAGTGTTAAGAAGACCTTTGCTTCTTTAACAGTAGCCATGCTTTGGAGTGTTGGCGTTGTGGCTATGTAACCACTTGCAAAAGCTTCCTGGGCAATGATGCCTGCAGTAAAAAAGCGTTGTTTAATTCCCACCCACTGGATAGGACTTGGTAACAATTTCTCTTGCTCCTGCTCTGAACCCTCTTTAAGAGCATCAAACTTATTCTCGGCCAGATAATAATTGATCGTTGTTTTGTTCCGACATGCTTGAATATCTTTTTCTGCACGTTTGATAAGATTATGCCACACAAATTGGATAGGCTCCTGCCCTAGAAATGCGTCCAACCCCACCATTTCCCACCTATGAGTTAACGTATAGCCCTTTCCTGACAAAGCAAAGACTTGTCGTATGTACTGACCAGGACTTATGGGCAGAGTGAAAGTGGCTGTTGCCAAGTCGGTCTCTTCTACGTTTTGGTCTTGCGCTGTTGTTTCGAAGAACAAAGCATTGGTATTAAGTTGCGTCCCATGCGTAGTCAACTGAAAGCCCATCGTGCTGCTCTGCGCGTCTAGCAAGGTAAGGGGTTGGTTTTTATGGTCTTGATAATGTTTGAGCACTACTTCCTTGATCCTGGCTCCTCGAGAGGTGAGCGTTACTCTCATCACTTCGTTTTCCAACACGACTTCCTTTTCTATGCCCTGCACAGCTGGTGCAAAGATGCCGTATTGTGCTAGGGAAACGGGCGTATGAGAGGCTAAGTGGGGTGCCTGCTCTTGGTGGAGCGCTGGGACTCTTTTAACAACTGTGCTCTGATTCGCTTTTGTGTGTATAGGCTGTACTGAAGGCTTGGGAGCAAAAAATTGAGCATAGGCAATGAGCATAACGGAAATGAGCGTTAAGCCTATAAGCTGATTCCTATCCATGAAAAGTGGTATTGGATGCGTTGTTGATAGCAGCGACTTACGAGTGCCTATACGGAATACACGATAAGTAGGCTAGCCTACTTATCGTTTCATGTCTTCAATCCAGAAAAAAAACGAATGGCCACTGGTCCGCAAAGTACAGCACATATCCTGCGCCCAAATCTAGGGGGTATTAGCCAACTTGCCAACTTGTACCTGACTTCTTCGAGGACTGTACAGGGTTTCGAAACTCGTTCATGCGAACCCAGGCGAGGCACTGAATGGCCTAAAAACCTGCTAGTGTCAGCCTAAAGAGCTTACTTCAAGATCACAGGCATGATCAACAGCAGTATGTCTTCGTCTGCATCTTTTTCTTTAGGAAAGATTAAGCCAGCCTTGCTAGGTCCTGAAAAATGCATCTCTACCTCTTCGGAAGACAGGCTATGCAACATCTCAATCAAAAACTTAGCGTTAAAGCCGATCTCTAGGTCATCACCCTCGTATTCACAAGTCAAGCGTTCGTTGGCTTCATTAGAGAAATCAAAATCTTCTGCAAAAACATGGAGCTCGCTCCCTGCAATGGAGAGTTTGATTTGGTGTGTAGTTCTATTAGAATAAATGGAAATTCGCTTAAGTGAACTCAGAAAACTTATCCGATCAATAGTGAGCTTGTTAGTATTATTGGCAGGAATCACATTCTCATAATCAGGATAGCGCTCATCAATCAACCGAGATACCATACTAATATTAGCCAGCTTGAAATAAACATTACTATCATTAAAGGCAATGTTTACTGTCTGGTGCTCATGCGAGAGCAGCGCGTTGAGCAACGTAAGGGTTTTGCGTGGTACAATAAACGGCTGTTGCGTGGCTACGCCTACATCTGATCTGATATAACGAACCAGTCTGTGTCCATCTGTGGCAACAAAGGTGGCACTGTCCTCGCTAAAATCCATGTAAACCCCATTCATGGCTGGCCTTAGCTCATCATTGCTCGTGGCAACAATGGCCTGGTTGATGGCCTTTTTCAACACCTTAGCATCCATGTCTACTGAAACTCCCTTTTGTACGAGCCTCAGCTGAGGGAAGTCAGTAGCATTCTCACCTGCCAATCGATATCGCCCATTGTCTGAGCTAATTTCTACACTATAGGTCCCCTCATTAATCGAGAAAGTGACAGGCTGTTCTGGCAAATTTTTTAAGGTTTCGAGCAAGATGCGTGCTGGTATAGCGATACTGGCACTTTCCTGTGCCTCTACAACCAATTCTGTAGTCATAGAGGTCTGTAAATCCGACGCAGTAACAGTAAGTTGCTTGCCATTGATCTCAAACAGAAAGTTTTCTAGAATAGGGACAACAGGGTTATTGGCAATGACGCCGCCAATGGCAGCTAGCTGCTTGGACAAAGCAGAAGAGGATACAATGAATTTCATATGAATATGATTTGACTTTTAATGGGCATACGGGGCCTGCCTGGATGATGTTTCTCATCTGTGATTGTGCAAAACGTGCACGCAAGGCCCCTAGGTACTACTGAGTTTTTTGACATGCAGTCCTCAATTTATGTATAAAAGTTAAAATTAAACACAACACATGCCCATTTAGTACTTATTTCTTCTTTTTCCTGCTGATGATCATGCATTACTAATCACAAACGGGTGTAAGCATTCTTGTACAAGTAATTCCACGACACCCCCAGCAACCCCAAGAGTAAGAGGGGCACTATTAGGTTTATGAGCTGCCACCAAATCCGCTTTTGCTCTAGCCTAACTTGGTCGAGTAACCGAATCTTTAAGGTTTTGTGCCTGAGGTTGATCAGGCCCTCTTCGTTAAGCATATAGGCCAGCGTGTTGCGCACGAAGTCTTGGTTAGCAAAGTGCTGCTGTAAAAAGGGGTCATAACCCCAGGGAAAAGGTTGTTTTTTGCGAGGGTCTAGGCCATTGAGCACCATGCTGCCACTAGCGAAGACAAGAAGCTTAGTGGGCTGGCTCTTTGGAAGAAAACTTGCTGGATCAAACCCCTCTGGCAAGAACCTATTTTTGTAGAGTGACGTAAAAGTCCCCTCGAGCAGGCAGGCCAGCGGAATGTGACCGTGGTTGTAGTGCGCTGGCTGAGGAGGTTTTCTCAGCGCTTCCAAGTCTATATGCACAGGTGCTCCCAATTTTCTGGAATGCTGAGAGGTAAAAACTAGCGGTGTGCACGTTACACCCTGTGCCTGGATCATGTCAATACTGCTGGAAAACTGCGGATAAAGCACGTCCATATTTTTGGTCACCAAATGATCTGCAAAACAGTTGAGAAGCGGGAAAAAATGCCAAGGAAGTAGCTTCAACTGAGGCTGGTTGCCCAGATTGCCCACTACCACTGGATACACTCCAGAACACAGGTCCTGTACCAAGTCGGGATTAATCCTAACACCATATCTGAACAACTGGTCATCCAAACCTATGTCCAAAGGAAGGGCAAAAGCTTCGTGCTTGCTCAAGCTCTCCATGTTGATGCGCAACCTATCTAAGAAAAAGAGTATCATACCTCCCTGCATGATGTACTGGTCGAGCAAGTACTTTTCCCTCTCAGAAAAGGGTTGTTGTGGCTTGGTAATGAGCAACGCATCGTAAGCTACTAATACTGATTGGTCTGAAAAATCAAGGGTATGGAGCACATAGTGCTCTTCCAAAGCATTGATCAGCCCACTGAGCTGTCTGAGATCGGGTGCACCATGTCCTCTGAGCAACGCTATTTGCTTGCGTTGGGTACGCACTAATTTTTCAATGGCATTGGCCAATTCATATTCCAACCCTTCCATCGATTGGTTGATCATCTGTGCTGGACTAACCATTTTATTGCCTCTGAGCAGCAATACTCCCGCCTCTTGCCCCTT
>DCSL01000038.1:0-153 GCA_002325615.1 Amoebophilaceae bacterium UBA1467 | reverse complement strand
AACGTACTAGGAAAAATGAGCTTTTCTACACGCTGCCCCTTTTCCTGTAGGTACAGATGGGTAGGCTGAATGCCTTGTGCTGACATCTTCAGAAGACAATTCTTTTTTTGCTCGGCTGGCGCTTTATCCAAGTCTATAAATTCGTAGCGGAGC
>DCSL01000036.1 GCA_002325615.1 Amoebophilaceae bacterium UBA1467 | reverse complement strand
TCGGCAGCCTCACTGAGGCCCAAGTACTTGGCCAGGGGCACAAAGAAGAGCAACGTCTCCTCGGCAGTCCTGCGTTGGCTCTCATAAGATTTGGCCTGGATCGTGCGTAGGTTGTGCATGCTATTGGCTAGTTTCACGTAGGCTCAGTGCTTTCTTGCGCTTCCATGTCAGCTGGCGGGATTATTAACACAAACTCTGTGTAGGCCTGGCCAGGTATAGAACAGGTCTTACACAACAAATTCCCACCGTGTGCTTCTATCAGTAGCCTACTGATCGCTAGACCCATATTTTGGGTCGTTTCTTTGGGCGGAAACAGCGAGAACAGCTCATGGACCAAGGCAACAGATACGGCTTGGCCTGATAGCCTAATATGCACCCCTTCTTGGCGGGCAATCCATAGACTGACGTGTTCTCCTAGATGATGCGCATGTAGGAATTGCAACACATGTACTATGGCATATTCTAGGTGGTTCAATGAGGTATAGCTCAGATAGTCTTCCGAAAGGTCTGCCTCTATTTCCTGTTGGTAGCGAGTGCTATACCCTTCTACAATGGCTGCCATGCATGCTTGGATGGAACGCAGTGTTAATTCAGGAGCAATGTACTCTGCAGTCATCACCTCGACAAGGTGCTTATTCATGTGCGTACCTTGTTTGATCACTTCCAGGGCTGTGGGGAAGAAATAATGCAGGAAGTCAGGGGGCTGTGTACAAATCCTCTTCGTGTTGTGTCTCTTGATCGTATGTTGGCTGTTGGTTGTGTACCGCCAAGAACTCCTGCACTTGCTTATCAATCATGCTGGCTATGCGTAATGTGGCAGGGTGCGTGTATGCTTCTACTTTGTGGTGGGTACTTGGTCAAATACTGCCTTGATACCGCCTGCGTGGTCTAGGGCCAAAACCGCAATGATAGGCAAGACGATGAGTAAGACAAGAAATTGAAATACATCGGTAGCAGTAACTGCCTTGATACCCCCATGGGCTGAATAAATGGCTAAAATGACCCCTCCTAAGTTCACACCCCATCGATAATCCAGGCCTAGTAATGACTCACACAAGATGCCTAAGACGATGAGTTCCATACCAGCAATGCATATAGCCGTAAAGAAGCCTAATACGCCCGTAATAATTTGGCTATTGTTGCCATAAAGGGTACCCATCACATCTCCCATGGTAAGGCTCTTACTAAACGGGGCCATTTTGGGAGCAATGAATAGTGCTAGTATGCAGTGTCTAATAGCCAGTCCTAGTATTATGGAAACAGGCAGAATGATACCTATTTTTTCTATTTCATCAACAACATTAATAATGCCCGTGTTGGTGGCTAAAAAAGTGAGCACAAGCGCTACAGTACCAAACCTCTTATTCGCTAGCACATACTCCCGCATGTCCTTAACACCCCTACCGGCCCACCAACCTACGATAAGCGTAAACAGCAGAAATGCATAAACGATCAGGTGGTCTGTATCAAGTAAGTGCACCACACACAGCCAGTTTAGTGTCAAGTAATCATCCGAGTGGCAAGGTAAAAATTTGCTGCAATATGGCAACGCAACACTTTTGCAACGTATCTATTGCTCATGTGGTCTTTTTGTTACCATTTCCGCTTCAACTCAAAATATTTGCCTAGGTAGACGTTGCGTACCTTTTCATCTTCGGCCAGCTCTTCAGCAGTACCAGACTTAAGCAGGCTGCCTTCAAACATAAGGTAAGCCCGGTCTGTAATAGAAAGTGTTTCATTGACATTATGGTCGGTGATGAGGATGCCAATGTTTTTCTTCTTCAACTGCGCTATCAACGTCTGAATTTCCTCCACAGCAATGGGATCAACCCCAGCAAACGGCTCATCGAGTAGTACAAACTTAGGGTCTATGGCCAACGCCCGGGCTATCTCTGTCCTTCTGCGCTCTCCGCCAGACAAAACCATACCCTTATTTTTTCTGATGTGGGTGATACTAAACTCTGCAAGCAAGGTTTCCATCTTTTCTTTTTGCTCGTTCCTGGGAAGGTCAGTCATCTCCAATACAGCCATCAAATTCTCCTCTACAGTAAGATTGCGAAAAATGGAAGCTTCTTGGGGCAAATAACTAATCCCTCTTTGTGCTCTTTTGTATAGCGGCAGTGATGTGATGCGCTCTTCATTCAGATATACTTCCCCCTCATTAGGTTTCACCAACCCCACGATCATATAAAAAGTAGTAGTCTTACCAGCACCGTTAGGGCCTAGTAACCCTACAATCTCACCCTGCGACACAGTAGGGGAAACGTCCCTGACTACGGCATGGCCTTTGTACCTCTTCACTAAATTTTCGGCACGTAATTGCATAAGGGGGGTATATTTTCTTGGGTGGGTAAAGTTAATTCAATAACCCTTACATTGCTCGCAGGTCTTTGATGTTCAATTGTAAGCTTCTTTTTCCTAAATAGTTGTTTTCTTCGATGGTGTAGACCATGCTGAAAGGCAGTTGTGCACACACGAGTGGTTCGTAATAGGCCAGCCCAAACCCAATGGCTTCTAGCACATGGTCAGAACCTTGTTGGTGTACGCACAGCTTCAGGTGTTTCCCCTGCAGGATATTATAGCTTCTAGCCACTATTTTTTCGGTAGAAAAAACTGCCTTCATATTGCCAGTTCCAAAGGGAGCCATCTGCTTGATGACGTTGTGAAACTTAAAGTTGATCTCCTCAAACACAAGCGGCAAATCAATCTCCTGGGGAGGAATAAGTAGTTCATCTGCGATGCTACTGGCCACTACCTCTTCAAAGCGTTGTTGGAAAGCTTCTAGATGTTCCAGGGGCAAGGTAAGTCCTGCTGCATAGGCATGCCCTCCGTATTGATCCAACAAGTCTGCGCAGGCTGAGAGGGCTTGATAAATATTGTAACCTGCTACAGAGCGGGCCGAGCCCGTAGCCTTGCCTTGAGCAACCGTGAGGATGACCGTAGGGCGGTAGTGTTGCTCAATGCACCGCGAAGCAACAATACCAATCACGCCCTTGTGCCAATTATCTTTGAACAATACGGTCGTTTTGGCACTTACCAGGTGGGAGTTGGCATTGATCATGGCAATGGCCTCCTCGGTCGTCGTGTGGTCTATATCTCTCCTTAGAATGTTTTTCTGATTAAGGGTATGGGCCAGGGGCGCTGCCTCTGTTGGGTCTTTTGCCAAGAGAAGGCGTACAGCCAGGTTGGCACGATCCATCCTGCCTGCGGCATTGATGCGTGGGCCCAGACTAAAGACAAGCTGAGCAATGCTCAAAGGTGGTTTTAAGTTACATATTTCTATCAATGCCTTTAGGCCAAGTCGTGGCACAGTGTTTAGCTTTTTCAATCCGTGATAGGCCAGAACTCTATTCTCTCCCACAATCGGTACGATATCACAAGCAATACTGACGGCCACCAGGTCTAAATAATCATATACGTTTTCTTCCGGAAGGCCTTGCTGTAATGTTAAAGCTTGGAGTAACTTAAAACCCACACCACACCCAGACAATGCTTTGTCCGGATACGCACAATCTTGTTGTTTGGGGTCTAGGATGGCATAGGCATCAGGCAATACATCACCCGGCTCATGATGATCGGCTACAATCACATCCATTCCCAAGGCATTGGCTTGTTGTATGCAAGCTGTGGCTTTGATGCCACAGTCTAGGCTAACGATCAGCTTAAATCCAGCTTGGGCCGCCCAGCTAACAGCTTGCATAGAAATGCCATACCCCTCAGCATACCGATCTGGTATATAGAAGTCTGTGTGAGCTTGCAAATTTTTCAAAAAGCCATAAAACATGGCCACTGAGGTGACGCCGTCTACATCATAGTCGCCATAGACCAGAATCGGTTCTTTATGTCCAAGGGCTCGGGCCAAACGATGGACTGCCTTGTCCATGTTTTTCATCATAAAAGGATCATGCAGGGCTTCCAAAGAGGGTCTAAAGTAAGCCTTGGCCTGGTCAAAGTTGGTAATGCCTTTTTGTACAAGTAGCGAGGCAATGGTAGGGTGTACACTCAGGGAAGCAGCAAGAAAACTAACTTGATGGGTTTCAGGGGGGGAACGAAAAATCCATCTCTTGGCCACGGTGGGATAATTTACTGATTGGGTGTTAATGTTATTGTACCTGTAAAAATTAGCGCATTCTTTCAGAAAACTTGACCAGCTTTTCGTCTTTCCTGATACAACGATTGGCCAGTAGATTACTGGCTAAAGCAATGGCAAGCAATAGGCAACTCATAAGCAGCTGCGTCTCTTTTTGTCTTTGTGTGGATAGGTACAAAGACAAGCCGAGCAATATGACAAGCACATAGGCATTCAATATCCCTAATCTGAGTTGTAACCTCCTACGATCGTACCTGAGTAGCGCATACATAGCAATCCCCGTTGCTATCAGACTCAGCAACCCAGCGAACAGCCAGGGAAGGAATATACGCCCAAAAGGTATGCCTGCAGCACCGACTGCTCGTACACACGCCGCACTGATGAGGACTACGGCCAGCAATGCACTAATAACCATCAATAAAAAGATTGATTGAGGACGTTGGATCATTAATCAAGTAATAAGACTATTGCAGAATAGTTAACATTGGT
>DCSL01000017.1 GCA_002325615.1 Amoebophilaceae bacterium UBA1467 | reverse complement strand
ACTCAGTAGGGATGGCGATAGATGCCTTTATGGCTTTTCTACTTTCACTTTGAAGCCTACGAATCTTTTTGCAATAATTTCAATATATTTTTACTGCTTCAATAGAAAGCTTGGGGTGGGGCATTGTAACGGGTGACTTCTTAACCATTACACAATATTTTAGTAACTCGCAGCAAAGGATATGTATTAATTGAATCAAGAGATGAACGGGAA
The DNA here is from genome assembly GCA_002325615.1 of Amoebophilaceae bacterium UBA1467. GTDB lineage: Bacteria > Bacteroidota > Bacteroidia > Cytophagales > Amoebophilaceae > UBA8403. Next base: position 4,352 of record DCSL01000017.1, on the reverse strand, counting down.
TATACATAAACACTTACAAGTTCTTCGTGAGAAATATTAGGAGTCTGTCTCAAGGACGTAATACCGCTTTAAGTCATGGGTAGATACGCCCTTTTCGCACTATTAATAGTGCTCTCTTTGCTTATTGATCTTTATGTATACCAGGGAGTCAGGGTCTTGACGGTACATTTAAAGCCTGTGACGCGAGAGATTATCCATTGGGCCTATTGGAGCATTACTGGTCTTCTTGTGGCCCCTTTTTTAATAAGCATCGTTTTCGGCCTAGGCTTTCAAAATGTATTTTTCAGGCGCTTCCTTTTTCCTTTTTTCTTCATCAGCTTTATTGCAAAGCTTTTTGCAGCACTCTTCTTGCTGTTAGACGATATCGTTAGAGCCCTGCGGTGGACTTTTCGCCAAGCAGTGCCTACGCCAGTCAGTAACCCTTTACCTAGTACAGGTATTTCTCGGTCTACCTTTCTGACTAGGACCGCTATGATTGCTACTGCCGTGCCCGTCCTTACCATGGGCTATGGAATTATTTCTGGTGCACATGACTACAGGGTGCGCAAGGTCAAGGTCAAACTGCCCCACTTGCCTAGTGCTTTTCATGGTCTACGTATAGGGCAGCTCTCGGATATACACAGTGGGAGCTTCTTTAATAAAACAGCAGTCAAAAGGGGGGTGGCAATGCTGCTGGGTGAAAAATCAGACCTCATTTTCTTTACAGGCGACTTAGTCAACAACACAGCTGACGAACTCAATGCTTACATCGATGTTTTTGATAAGGTAAAGGCACCTCTCGGCGTCTATTCTGTCCTAGGTAACCATGATTATGGTGATTATGTCCACTGGGCTTCGCGCAGTGCCAAAGAAAAAAATTATCAAGCCATGTGTGCTGCGCACCGACAATTGGGCTGGCACTTGCTGATAAACGAACATAAGATTATCTGCCAAGGCAGCGATCAACTTGCAGTGATTGGTGTCGAAAATTGGGGCACAGGCGGCTTTCCCAAGTATGGTCGGCTAGACCAAGCCTATTGTGGTACAGAAGATGCCCCTGTCAAACTACTCTTGTCGCACGACCCGAGCCATTGGGATGCCCAGATTAGGCCCCAATACCCCCATATTGACATCACTTTTTCGGGTCATACCCATGGCGGTCAGTTGGGCATTGAGGTCGGCTCCTTCAAATGGAGTCCGGTACAGTATCGGTACAAGCAATGGGCAGGCTTGTATCAGGAGGGTACACAATACCTGTACGTTAACCGCGGCTATGGCTACATCGGCTATCCAGGTCGCATTGGGATTTTGCCTGAAATTACTATTATGGAGCTAGAAAAAGCTTAGCTAGCTTTACATAAGCAAGAAAACCTTGTTTAAAACTTAAAAATTGCCTGCAACGTCACATCATTCTTGGTGTTTCCTTTGATAATTTCCCAGCCACTGCCTATTTCATGCTTATCCTTGTAGCGTGTAAGCGCATATCGCAACTCCAACCGAAAAGCAGCAGTAGGTTGGTAGCACACAAGCAAGCAATAACGCATGCCCCTACCCTGGCAAGGGCGAAAGTTAAAACCTGTATGTAGCACATTGGGTTCATAAGAATACAGCTTGTTGTGGGTATGCCTAGCATTAAACCATGCCACACGCCCTTTCAGTTGGAGCTTGCGCATGTTGTAAGTGGCGTCCTGTTCTGCAGCATAGCCCCATGTAGGCGCACCTAGCTGTTGGTAACGGCTGCACTGCACTTCGCTCTTGAGCCTGATGGCTTTGCTCAATGCGTATTGCCAACAAAGCTTATAGTTCTGTCTAGTGTGAACGGTAGTTTTCTTAGCCTTGGTGACCCGGTGCGGCTTGGTGCTGGTTTTGTGTTGCAGGGATACTAGTGAAGTCTTGGTAAGTTGATAGGTGGCTTTGGCTAGCCAGCTATGTCCGGCACGTGGTTTCCCAAAGCACCACGGAAAGTAAAAATAGTCGTAGTAGGTATCTAGGTATAAGTGATGCCAGGGCTTTATCCTGGCTCCCAAGTAGATACCGTGTTCGTTGCTGTTGCCAGATGAATTTTCTCGAAAAGATTTTCCATAAGGACTATGAAAATTCTGTCCATAATGCCGCCAAAGTACTGTCGCATCTGCATGGTGTGAGAGGCTGGCCACTACGCCTATCACGGCTGCTTTGCCCCCACCTCTGGACAGTGCACCTTCGCCAAAAAAGTGAAAGTTCTGCCAGAGATAGCGATAAAAAAGACTTCCATTGGCATGGCGCTGGCCACGAAAGCGGAGGGGATTACCGCGCTTAGTATCGGGATAGATAGGTAGGCTGTAGTGGCTGTACAGCACGTTGATGCCTAACTCAGCGCCTCGGGTAGGGCCTTTGTAAACGAGTGTGCTGCCCAGGACTTGCTCGTTGACTTGCCCCTTCTTGGCGATTTCGCTTTGTGTTCTGTAATAGCTATTCCTAGAGACGCTGCGTACATACTGACTGCCAAGGGAAGTATTGTTCTCCACTTTACCGTCCAGGTCAACGTTAGAATAATACGTTGTGAGTGCTATGGAATGCCACTGCCAGGTAGCAGCCATGCCTCTAAAGGCAGTGGTTGCCACAGATGTGTGGGGTCGAATACCCAAGTTGTTTGTTCGGATCACCTTGATAGTTTCGCTGCTCTTACCCATGCTAAATCCTGCATTGAGCACTACTCCTTGCCCATAGCCCACGGCGTAGTCACCTACCACCCATTTTTTGATCCTTTTTTTATCTTTGATTAGGCAATAAAACCGCCAGGAGGTAAAGCCGTAGCGTTGGGTGCTAGGATCCCAGGTCAATGCCTCGCCTGCTCCTTCTCTAGCTGATAGGCCTAGTTCCCAACCGCTATGCTTGATGCTGAGCCGCGTGAGGATCTTGTTAGGTGAGCCTGCATAGGTCGCTTTATTTTTCTTGTTGTTGTTGCGTTGATAGCCGCGTTTGTTTTCTAGTGTACGTTCATACCGCATAAGCCCATAACTATTCCTGGCTTTTAATCCTTTGTGCCACAAAGAACGGTTGCGGTAGTCGACAGATACCGCCTCTACGCTTACGAAAGGAACCAGCAGCTGGATCGCAGCTAGGTCCAACCCAGGAATCGCTTGTAACTCATAGATTGAAATAAGCGGACCGTTTTTCGTTAAGTGTTTGAAAAGCTGGTCCAGCTGGTCGTCGGTGAGAATACATAGAAGCTTCAAATCTTTTCTAGAAGCCCTATTAAGTGCTAAAGGGTCATTGTAGTATTCCCAAAGCCGCTCTTGCAGTACTTCATACACCACATCTTCTTCCCCCTGGCTATATATGGCCTCTAGAAGTTCATAAAAATCTTTTTTTGCCGCTGCTTCTACCACCGAGACACTGCCTATAAGCCCTATGCATATTAGTAGCACGGTGCTTAATTTTTTCATGTATCGGCCTACGAATGGAAGGATATACATACTGGGCCGTCATGCTGTAACCCCAGCAAGCTTGCAGCATGACCTTGATTAATGGCAATTTCTAACAATAAAGGCTATTAAAGACACAGACACAATCACTAGGCTCTACTTGTGTGTAGTGGGTATGGAGGCTGTAAATGGACTCTCGTGCAAAGCGGATCTCAAACTTTCTGGCACGACGCTGCTGCGTAAAAGTTTCTTTAGTAATGTTAGTCACTAGGTTGCCGTAATAATCTACGCTGATGACGTGGCCAATGATTTGCTTGTCGGTGACACGGGGTTGTCTAGCAATGAGTTTTTGAGGGATAGGAGCAGGATGGCCTATCTCTTGCCAAGCTATTCCTTGGGCTAGCTTGGCAGCAGCTGGGGCATAGAGGCTTTGTGCCAGAAAGAGCAGCTTGCCCAGCAGTAGCTTTAATTTCGACACACTGCTCAATACCTGCTTCCGCTAAAAGCCAAGCAAACCCGTTGTCGCTGCCCACGAAGTAATGCCCTTTCCACTGAAAGGCGATGTGCTTGTCTATTGCATGACTGCCTTGAACGGCAAAAATATGCACAGCAGCTTTTGGGAACACCGGATACGCTGCCTTGAGTGCATGTACCCCCTGCGCAATGTTGAATGGCTCAATACCGTGGCTAATGTCTATGATGGTGGTATTAGGGCAACACTACAACACCTTTGCTTTAACGATGACTGCGTAGTAGTCTTGGTAACCAAAATCTGACGTGCGTGTAACCAGGGGCATGGATCAAAATTAGACAGGTCTCTGTGGATGGAAATGATCTATAAAAACTGAGGGGATTGCTGAGGTTGCCCGGGATGCTACAAAACTCATTTATGATTTTGGGCAAGTCTAAAAATACGATAGCTACCCTAGTTTAAGATATTCTTGATTCGGATGAGCACCAGCACCA
>DCSL01000045.1 GCA_002325615.1 Amoebophilaceae bacterium UBA1467 | reverse complement strand
CTTGCCATGGTTTGTAGCTCGGGTCTTGCCATGGTTTGTGGCTCGGGTCTTGCCATGGTTTGTAGCTCGGGTCTTGCCATGGTTTGTAGCTTTTTTCTTCAATGAGACAATCACATTGGCCTTTGGCGGCTTTGCAAGGGAGCTTTGGTGGGTGTCTAGGTGTTGCCAGCTTCTTGGCTACCCATTATTGGTCAGCATGTGAGCAGTGGAGTAGTATATGTTTTTGCTAATCATGTGTCATGGAAACAGGTATTGGCTGCGCTACAGGACACCCATCTAGATACATGCACAGGTGGGTAAGAAAATGGTACTTGTGACTAGCCAGGCGCAGCGTATTGATCACTTGCCAGGTGATTTTTAAATAATTTGCCTCACGATTGATACAACCATTGGGGTATTTACCTCATTATTGCGTCTTAAGACTATTGCAAGATAATTACCCGTTGACTTCGTGCCCTTCTTTGGAGGCTTCTTGGTTCGGTTTCACACTTCTCCTCGGTTCATGGAACACAACAACCCTTGAGAGTCTATATAAGCTGTAAGCTAGGGTCTCCAATACATGTTGGAAGTGGGTCTTTATCCAGGTTACATAGCGGACTTTGAATCCTCCGAACCAGGCCTTGTGCTTCCTAAGACTTGCTCTATTGTATGCCCACCTTATCCACCAGATAACGCTTCGCCCTGTTAGTCAATGTCGTTTATTGTTGTGTGCGTTGTGCTGTCTACCACTACGTCGCCCTTTACTGGTGGGCAGGGCTCCATTGGTCCGCTCTTCTTAAGCTTTAACGCGTGCTCCAACCTTTGCTTTACACTTTTATAATCTTGGACCGATTTCAAATTTTCCGGTACGTTCCCTTGTTCCAGGTATATTGTCAGTATGTCATAAGCTTCCCGAAGAGCTCGAAATACCTCGTTATTGCCTCCCTTATCAGGGTGCCACTTACGTGCAAGCTTTCTGTAGGCTTTTTTGATCTCTTCAAGGCTTGCATTACGATCGACGCCTAGTATTTCGTAACAAAGTTGAACTACTTCGTTTCGCAATGTTGCGTTCTTTGTTTTGCCGATATCATCTCTACCTAGGTCATGTAAGCCATCATTTTGAAGACACCCTGTAGTGATCCAACATGGGGCAACGCATAGCAGCAGTATTAAAGTTTTTTTGAGCATTCTAATTTTTACAACAGCTTTCGCCTTGTGAAGTCCCGCAACCACAACTACAAATATTAGGAGTAACTTGTCAGCAAGCAACATTACTCAATTCAATATGTTGATGCACAACATCAAAAAATGGATGATTGCCACGCGCTTAGAAACCATCACGTTAGCTTTATCGAGTATAGGACTCGGGAGTGCTTTGGCAGCCTTTACGGGAATTTTTGACTGGCGCGTGGGCGTATTGGCTGCGTTGATAGCCTCTTTGTTACAGATCACATGCAACCTGGCCAATGACTACGGCGATCTTGTACATGGCGCTGATCCTATTAACAAGGCGAAGCTACCCAGTGCCATCCAAACGGGTCTTGTAACGCTCAAGCAAGTAAAGCGGGCATTGCAGTGGCTGGTTGTGATTATCCTTGGTCTAGGTGCCGCACTACTGTATTGGGCAGTGCTTTCCCCGGTTGCTTTGGGCTTTTTTATCGTCCTGGGTGTGCTGGCAGTGATAGCATCTATTACCTATACCATGGGCAACAAGCCTTACGGCTACCAAGGGTGGGGTGATGTAGCAGTATTTTTCTTTTTCGGATTTGTGGGAGTGGGAAGTACTTTTTACCTGCATACGCAGCAGCTTAACAGTATTTGGTTATTACCCGCTATGAGTTGTGGAAGCTTAGTTGTAGGTGTGCTCAATGTCAACAATCTCCGTGATCTGAGTGCAGATGCACAAGTTGGCAAGAACACTATTCCTGTGCGTATCGGAAGAAAGGCTGCTGTTCATTACCACTGGGGCATACTAACAGTAAGCATTGTGGCAGTGCTGGCCTTTCTTTTGCGCTATGTTCATACCTTCTGGCCTTATGCCTGTTTGTGCACAGTTCCTTTATTACTGAGGCACGGCATGGCAATCAGCCGCCAAGACCCAGCCCAACTCACGGAGCAGGTACAAGGTTTAGTCCTCATCGCACTAGTTTTTGTTTCGCTTTTGTCAGTCGGCCTGATACTTGAGATGCGCAGTATTGGTTGTTAAAAACGGTCAAGGAACGTACAATGAGTATCATTTATATGAGCGATACTATCGAGATAGTATGAAACTATTGAAAAACAGCCCATAATGCTTATTCGAAGTCTATAAACGGGTCTTTCCCTTACTACTGCAATGGTACCAATATTCCAAGAACACTATGCAAAGCGGTTACAAAATTATTAGAAGGCAGCATATTGTTTGCCATAACACGCGAAGGTTATGAAAAAGCTCATTTTAACCGATGCTGCTTGGAAGCAAAAACTCTCAGCAGAAGCATATCACGTCCTAAGAAAGAAGGGAACAGAACGTGCTTTCACGGGTCAATATCACAATTGTGATGAAAAAGGGATCTATGCTTGTGCCGCTTGTGACCATCCTCTTTTTTCTTCAGTGCATAAGTTTGACGCTGGGACAGGGTGGCCCAGTTTCTGGGCTCCGATTTCACTGCAGGCTGTTGTACTCGAAGAAGATTTTTCTCTAGTGTTGAAACGGACCGAAGTAACCTGTGCTTGTTGCGGCTCTCACCTCGGCCACGTTTTTCCGGATGGACCGCCTCCTGCCCATGAGCGCTATTGTATGAATTCTATTGCCCTCAAACTTATTCCGCGAAGGTAGTAGCCGGGCTGCTTGTGCTGAAAAAAATCGGAAAATTCTCAACATAAGGCACGACGGGTCACCGTCGTCACGGTCTGGTTACTGTGTGATTTTAAGAGTCGGTTGGGGGTAATCAATAACATAGCGGTATGCTCGAATACTACAACTTCAAAAAGTCAGGCTGCACCCAAGCTTTTTTTGATATTTCCCAGCATCTGTTTCTTGCCTCCCTGGCTGATCTTTTGCATCATTTTACTCATGTTTTCGAACTGTTTGAGTAGCTTGTTGACGTGCAACAGAGTCATGCCACTGCCTTGTGCAATCCTGGCACGCCGGCTTCTATCGAGCAAGTGAGGCTGGGCTCGCTCTTGGGGTGTCATAGAGCAAATCATGGCCTCAAAGGGTTTGAAAGTGTCTTCATCCACACTTACCTCTTTCACCAGCTTGCCCATACCCGGCATGAGGCCCATCAACTCTTTGAGGCTTCCCATTTTTTTTAGTTGTTGAAGCTGCATTAGAAAGTCATTAAAATCGAATTGATTTTTTCGCAACTTTTTTTCTAGCAGGCGTGCCTGCTCGGCATTGTAGACGTGCTCAGCCCGTTCAACCAAAGATACCACATCGCCCATGCCCAGAATGCGGTTGGCCATCCTATCGGGATGAAACACATCCAGGTCTGTCATCTTTTCTCCAGTACCCACGAACTTAATGGGCTTGTCCACTACAGCGCGGATAGATAGCGCTGCTCCCCCCCGTGTGTCCCCATCTAGTTTGGTCAAGACCACGCCGTCAAAATCGAGCCGCTCGTTGAAAGCTTGGGCTGTATTTACCGCATCTTGCCCCATCATGGCATCTACTACAAAAAGTGTTTCAGAAGGCCGTAGCGCCTCCTTGAGGTCAGCAATTTCCTGCATCATGGCCTCATCTACGGCCAGGCGGCCAGCAGTATCGATAATGACCACTTGTTGTCGGGTTGTCTTGGCGTGCTGAACAGCTTGTTGAGCAATAGCTAGTACATTTTTATTGTCCGGTGCTGCATAGACCTCCACCCCGATCTGTTCGCCTACCGTCTGCAGTTGCTCCATGGCAGCCGGCCGGTAGATGTCGCAGGCTACCAAGAGCACATGCTTGTTTTGATTCTTGAAGTAAGCCGCCAGTTTGCCAGAGAAAGTGGTTTTCCCGGCGCCTTGCAGGCCGGTCATGAGGATGATAGCCGGGTAGCCCGTCAGGTTGACGGCGGCTTTTTTGCTACCCATCAGCGTCGTGAGCTCTTCGTGTACAATTTTTGTAAACAGCTGTCCAGGAGAAACAGCCGTAAGCACATTCCTGCCCAGGGACTTATCTTTGACAGCGTCTGTGACTTGCTTGGCCACTTTGTAGTGGACGTCTGCTTTGATGAGTGCCCGCCTAATTTCTTTGACGGTAGCAGCAATATTGATTTCTGTGATGCGTCCCTTTCCTTTCAGCGTTTGTAGGGCTTTTTCTAGGTTTTGTCTAAGACTTTCAAACATGGACGGATGATTTTTTTTCGCTAAACTAATGAAATTAATGGTGCGTGCTGTGCCAGCACCTAGTAGCAACGCAGGGGAGTAATTTGTATACTCACTTAATGCATAATTACTTAAATTGGCCGCATTTCAATGCAAAGATCCTGTCGTAGTAACCTGATTGCATGGCCGCGCACAACTATACTGAAGCAAGCATCCGGTCGTTGGACTGGCGGGAGCACATCCGCTTGCGTCCAGGCATGTACATCGGAAAACTGGGCGACGGCTCTACTTACGATGATGGCATTTATGTGTTGCTCAAAGAGATCATCGACAACAGTATTGACGAGTATGTGATGGGCCATGGCAAGCGGATTGACCTGCGTGTGACGGACCACCGGGTGGAAGTGCGTGATTATGGTCGGGGCATTCCCCTAGGGAAAGTCGTTGACTGCGTGTCTAGGATCAATACAGGGGGTAAATACGATAGCCAGTCGTTCCAGAAGTCTGTAGGGCTGAATGGCGTGGGCGCAAAAGCGGTGAATGCACTTTCTTCCCATTTCCAAGTCCAGGCCTTCCGTAGTGGCCAAACTACAGCGGCCACCTTTCAGCAAGGTGTGTTGGGCCAACAAACGTCTATACAAAGCACCCAAGAGCCAGATGGTACGCGGGTTGTGTTTGAGCCAGATGCCAGTATTTTCAATAACTTTTGCTTTATCCCCCAGTTTATTGAAGAGCAGATCTGGAACTATGCTTTTCTCAATGCAGGGCTGTCCATCACTTTCAACGGCCAAAAGTACGTCTCTAAAAATGGGTTGCTAGACCTGCTCGAACGAAAAACGGAAGCAGAGACGTTGCGTTACCCTATCATCCACTTGCGTGGCGAAGATATTGAGGTAGCTCTGACTCACAACCACCAGTACGGAGAGGAGTATTATTCGTTTGTGAATGGACAGTTCACGACCCAAGGTGGCACGCATCTAGCTGCCTTTAAGGAAGCTGTGGTTAAGACAATGCGTGATTTTTACAAAAAAGATTTTGAGGCCAGCGACATTCGGGCGTCCATCGTAGGAACCATCGCCATTCGGGTGCAAGAGCCCATATTCGAATCACAAACCAAAACCAAGCTAGGATCACAGCAAATTGGTCCTTCAGGACCTACAACCCGGACCTTTGTCAATGACTTTATCAAAAAGGAACTGGACGATTACTTGCACCAGCATCCTGACACGGCTGATGCATTGCTCAAACGCATTCTACAGTCAGAACGAGAGCGCAAAGAAATTGCAGGCATCAAAAAGCTGGCCAACGAGCGGGCCAAAAAGGCCAGTCTACACAACAAAAAGTTGCGTGACTGCCGGGTGCATTATGACAGCGGCCATGCTGACCGAGATGATTCTATGATTTTTATTACCGAAGGCAATTCTGCCAGTGGCTCTATTACCAAGTCGCGCGACGTGCAGACCCAGGCTGTATTTTCTTTGCGCGGCAAACCCCTTAACTGCTTTGGCTATACCAAGAAGGTGGTCTACGAAAACGAGGAGTTTAACTTGCTCCAGCATGCACTTAACATTGAGGATGGCCTAGAGGGCTTGCGTTACCGCAAAGTCGTCATTGCTACCGATGCTGATGTAGACGGCATGCACATCCGCCTGCTGCTTCTGACGTATTTCTTGCAATTTTTTCCGGACTTGGTGCGGACTGGACACGTATACTTGCTAGAAACGCCGCTCTTTCGGGTGCGCAACAAAAAGACAACCATTTACTGCTACAGCGAGTCAGAAAAAAAAGATGCCACGGTGCAACTGGGCCCACAGCCAGAAGTTACGCGGTTCAAAGGCTTGGGGGAAATTTCTGCCGATGAGTTCCAACAATTTATTGGAAAAGACATCCGCCTCGAGCCCGTGGCCCTACAAAAAGATACCCACGTTCAGCAACTCTTGGCCTTCTACATGGGCAAGAATAGCCAAGATCGCCAACATTTCATTATTGATAACTTGTGCGCAGAAAAAGATGCGGTCATAGTGCCGTAGCGTATCGTGGGTTATTGGGTTTCCCAAATGTGTAGTGTCTCTAAAGATGCACCAAAAGTACCTCCATCGTATTGATAGGCAAATGCTCAGACAGTTTTAATATGCCTATAGAATCACCAATGAGAAGTAAGTGCGCCGAATGGTTGAGCAATAAATCATGAACCTATGAAACCAGCTGCCCCAGAGAAGCCGCCCCACGACATCATTCCGGTACAAGACATGTACCAAAATTGGTTCCTAGGCTATGCCTCGTATGTTATTTTGGAGCGGGCCGTGCCAGCCATAGAAGATGGCCTTAAGCCTGTACAACGTCGTATTTTGCATGCCATGCGCGAGATGGACGATGGCCGCTACAACAAGGTAGCCAATATCATAGGCCAGGCCATGCAGTACCATCCCCATGGTGATGCATCGATTGGTGAAGCGCTGATCAACCTGGGCCAAAAGGAACTTCTGATTGATATGCAGGGCAATTGGGGCGATGTGCGCACAGGTGACGGAGCAGCAGCACCACGTTATATTGAGGCCCGGCCCTCCAAGTTTGCTCTTGCAGTACTCTACAATCCCGCTATCACAGCATGGCAGCTGTCTTATGATGGTCGTAAAAAAGAGCCCACTACCTTGCCCGTCAAATTCCCCCTGCTTCTGGCGCAAGGTGTAGAAGGCATTGCCGTAGGGTTGGCCACTAAGATTCTCCCCCACAATTTTTGCGAACTCGTCCAAGCATCGATGGATGTGTTGAACGGGAAAAAGGTCCACCTCTTACCGGACTTCCTCACCGGTGGTGCGGTCGATTGTTCTGCTTACAACGAAGGCCAGCGTGGTGGGAAAGTGCGCATTCGGGCCAGTATAGAGGTGTTGGATAAAAAGACGCTTGTCATCAAAGACCTCCCTTATGGTATCACCACCACCACCCTGATCGATTCGATCCTAAAAGCCAATGACAGAGGTAAAATCAAGGTCAAAAAAGTGCTAGACAACACGGCCCAAGACGTAGAAATCCTGGTGCAACTCACCCCAGGACAGTCGCCGTCTGTCACCATAGATGCCCTGTATGCCTTTACCGACTGTGAAATTAGTGTATCGACTAATGCCTGTGTTATTTTGGACGGAAAACCTGTTTTCCTAAGCGTTAACGCGCTCCTCGAGCATAGCACCCTGCGTACCAAAGCGCTTCTTAAGCAAGAACTAGAGCTTCAGCAGGCCAGGCTGCTAGAGCAAATCCTATTTGCATCCCTCGAACAGATCTTTATTGAACAACGTATTTACCACCAGATAGAAGCCTGCGAAACCTGGGAGGCTGTCCTCCATACCATTGACCAAGGGCTTACCCCTTACAAAGAAGATTTTTACCGGCCCATTACTCAAGAAGACCTTGTCCACCTGACCGAAATCAAGATCAAGCGAATCTCTAAGTACGATACGGCTCAGGCCCAAGCCAAGCTACGTTCCTTGCAAGAAAACTTGTCCCAGGTCAAGCATGACCTACAACACCTGACTGCCTATGCCATTCAGTACTTTAAAAATTTGCTCAAGCAATATGGACTAGGTCGGGAACGGAAAACAGAACTCCGCAATTTTGACACCATTGCAGCTCATGCGGTAGCTGCCAGCAACCAAAAGCTGTATGTCAACCGTCAAGAAGGCTTTATTGGCTATGCCATGAAAAAAGACGAGCTCTTGGGCGAATGTTCTGACCTAGACGATGTGATTGTCTTTAGGAAAAATGGTAAGTGCCTCGTCACCAAAACTGCCGACAAGGTATTTGTGGGCAAAGAAATTGTACATGCTGCTATTTTTAGAAAGAACGACGACCGCCGCGTGTACAACCTCATCTATGTAGATGGCGCTACCGGCCGGACCATGGTCAAGCGGTTCCACATGCTGGGCACTACCCGTGACAAAGTATACGACCTGACCAAGGGCGCCCCTAAGTCGCGCGTACTATACTTGACCGACAATCCCAATGGCGAAGCCGAGGTAGTCACCATAGTACTCTCCGATCTTGCGAAGGTCCGAAACAAGGTTTTTGATTTTGATTTGGCTACGCTAGCCATCAAAGGGCGAGCAGCACAAGGCAACATCTTGACCAAGCATGCAGTCCGGAAAATCCGCCTCAAGGCTTCAGGAAAGTCTACCTTGGGGGCTGTAGACATTTGGTACGATGGTGCGGTAGGCAGGCTCAACAAAGAAGGCCGAGGCACGCTTTTGGGGCAGTTTCAGACACAAGATCGCATTTTGGTCATCTTTCAAGACGGGCACTATATGCTCACCAGCTGTGACCTGAACCACCGTTATGATTCTGAGAAAATTATGTTGCTAGAGCGGTGGGTGCCTGAAAATCCTATTGCTTCTGTGTACTACGTCGGCAATACCAAGCAATATTTTGTAAAACGATTTTGCATAACAACGACTACGCTAAATAAGAAATTTAGTTTTATTACAGCCACTAAAGGTGCTACTTTAGTCCTAGTCACCACTTCAACCAACCCCCAATTATCCATTACTTACCGTACCAGCCTCCAGGCACCTTTGCAGACATTGCATTATGACCTAGAGGTCCTGGGTGTGAAAGGCTGGAGGGCTCTGGGAAGTCGACTCACTAAGCACCATGTGACCCAGGTGGAGCTTCTTGGCTAGCCCATCTGTTGATCATATTGGCCCTTAAGCGCTCTATATTTGGTAAGTATCCTTAGAGCTATATGCTGCTGCCACCGGCGGGTTGGCATTGGTAGCTCGAAGTGAGCGTTGCCCGTTTAGCTGCTGCAGCTCACCTGGTTGGAAGACGTGGATAGTGCCATACAGGCCATCATAGCCCGGTGTTAGGCATACTTGCTGGTTGCGCAATCGTCGGATGGCTTCTGCAAATACCTGACCCAGGTGTTGTTGGATGTCTTCCAGAGGTACCTTACGCAGGAATGTAAATTCGTTCCCAAACGCTCCAATGATCTGCCAAAACTGTTGCTGTACGACCTTGCTATTGGGGCTAGCACTTTTGATTTCAGACAAGATCTCAGGAAGAGGAATGAGATACTCAAAATTAGGGGCTCCTTCAGGCTGCCGAGGTTGAGGCCGGTCTGCCAGTTCTTCTACCCGATGCAAAACGCCGACCGTCAGTGGCTTGCTACAGACTGGGCACAGGCCTTTGTAGGCTTGGGTTGCGGTAGGATCCAGGCATATCCCGCACTTGCGGTGGCCATCCATGTGGTACTTGCCCCCTTCAGGAAAAAACTCGAACGTGCCTAGAAATCCTTGACGCGTTTTCAGAGCCTCAAACATGGCGTTGTAGGTCAGGTCTGTATCAAACAAATTGGCTTCTCGGCCTAGTTTTTGGGGCGAATGGGCATCCGAGTTAGAGATCATGGTGTAGCAGTCCAAGGCACTCAGCTTCCAGTTCATGACAGGGTCCGAAGAAAGGCCAGTCTCTAATGCAAAAATATGCGCTGTCAAATCCCTAAAACAAGCTTCAATGCTGTTGTATCCGGCTTTAGAACCTAAAGTAGAAAACCACGGTGTCCAAATATGCGCTGGAATCAAGTAGGCTCGGTCAGAGACTTCTAGAACGATCTCTAGCAAATCACGGGCAGGCAGTCTCAAAATAGGTCGTCCATCGGCGTTAAGGTTGCCCATGCCAGCTAGCTTGGTGTTGATCTTGGAAACGGTTTCCAGATCAGGGGCATACAGCAGATGGTGGTTCTTGTGCAGCTGGTTGCCGTGGCTGTAGATAGTACTAATCTCTGTGGTGAGACAGAAGCGCACATCGCGGCCCTGGTGCTTGAGGTCAGACAGAGCAGAATTTTGAGGTGGTTCTTTGAGGCGAAAGAAACCGCTCCCATCGGACATGAGCTTAGTTTGTAACTCTTGAAACCATTGGGGGTGGGTAAAGTCGCCTGTGCCTATTATATCAATTCCTTTGATCTGTGCCCACTGGTACAAAGATTCTAGGCTCAGGTCTTTGCTGGTAGCATGCGAATAATGAGAGTGAACGTGCAGGTCGGCGATGTAGCGCATAGAATGAGGACAACCTAGCTAGCTTAGGAGTCAACTTGCGTAGCATTGTTGAATACCACTTGGTTGGTCTCTGTCAATGTTGCTTTTATGGGCAAGTCTTTGCTTACTTCACCTGAGAGCAGTGCTTTTGAGAGCGCATTGAGGATAATACGTTGTATAAGTCGTTTTAATGGTCTAGCGCCAAACTGTGGATTGTATCCTTCTTGCCCTAGGTACGTAATCACTGACGTATCAATGAAGAGCTTAATACCGCTCTGCTGTAGGCGTTGCTGCAGCTGTTGAAGTTGTATCGTGACTACTTGATTGACCACTGCTTTGGAGAGTGGTTTGAACATGATGATTTCGTCGATGCGGTTTAAGAACTCCGGACGCATGGACTTGTTGAGTAGTTCAAACACTTGATTTTTGGTTTGCTCGAGTGTAGCCTGTACGTTTTTTGTGTCTAACTCTGCTAAATTTTCCTGAATCAACTGAGCACCCAGATTGGTTGTCATAATAATGATGGTGTTCTTAAAACTGGCTATCCTTCCCTGATTGTCTGTCAGCCTGCCATCGTCTAGTACCTGCAACAGAATATTGAATACATCGAGATGCGCCTTTTCTATTTCATCTAGCAGCACCACCGCATAGGGCCTTCGTCTGACAGCCTCTGTTAGTTGTCCGCCTTCATCATAGCCCACGTATCCTGGAGGTGCACCGATGAGTCTGCTGACGGCATGTCTTTCTTGGTATTCCGACATATCAATGCGCACCATGGCATTCTCATCATTGAACAAAAATTCAGCCAATGCTTTTCCCAGTGCCGTCTTTCCCACCCCTGTGGTACCCAAAAACATAAAAGAGCCAATAGGCCGTTTGGGGTCTTGTAGGCCCGCTCTACTCCTGCGTACTGCATGGGCAATGGCACTGATGGCTTCTTCCTGGCCCGCTACGCTTTTGCCTAGTTCTTCCTCTAGGTGGAGTAGTTTGTCTCTTTCACCTTGGAGCATTTTTGCAACTGGAATGCCGGTCCACTTGGCCACTACTTCTGCAATGTCTTCTTGGTCGATTTCCTCTTTCAGTATGGGGCTGTTGTCCTCGTGACCATGAGCTTGTTGCTGTAGTATTGCTAGTTCCTTCTCTATGTTTGTAATTTTTCCATACCGAATCTCAGCCACCTTACCATAGTCAAAGTCGCGCTCTGCTTGCTCTGCTTCCAGCCTAAGCTGCTCTAGCCGTTCTTTTCTTTGTCGGATGCTTTGGATGAAGGCTTTTTCCTGTTTCCATTTGGCGTTGAGTGCATTGCGTTTCTCACTGAGTTCGGCAATGCTTTTAGAAAGTACTGCTTCTTTCTTTTTATCCTCTTCTCTGCGAATGGCCTCGCGCTCAATCTCTAGTTGCATGATCTTGCGTTGCAGTTCATCCAGTGCTTCCGGCATAGAATCTATTTCTATGCGGAGTTTGGCAGCTGCCTCATCCATTAGGTCAATGGCTTTGTCAGGCAAAAATCGGTCAGGCAAATAGCGGTGGGAGAGTTGGACGGCTGCAATGATAGCGTCATCCTTGACCCTTACGCCATGGTGTAGCTCGTACTTGTCTTTGATACCCCGCAGGATCGAGATGGCATCTTCGGGAGTAGGCTCGTCAACTATCACGGTTTGGAACCTCCGCTCCAAGGCTTTGTCTTTCTCAATATACTTCTGATATTCCTTGAGCGTAGTGGCCCCAATGGCATGCAGCTCTCCACGTGCCAAGGCAGGTTTCAGTAGGTTGGCAGCATCCATAGCCCCCTCTCCGCCAGCCCCTGCACCGATCAGGGTATGGATTTCATCGATAAAGAGAATGACCTCTCCAGCCGAGTCGGTGACTTCTTTGATGACTGCCTTAAGGCGTTCCTCAAACTCACCTTTGTACTTGGCTCCTGCCACCAAGAGCCCCATATCGAGCGCAATAATTGTTTTAGTTTTGATGCTTTCTGGTACGTCGCCATCAATAACTCTTTGGGCTAGTCCTTCTACAATAGCTGTCTTGCCTACGCCAGGCTCGCCCAGTAGTAGTGGGTTGTTTTTAGTCCTCCTAGAAAGGATCTGCAGTATGCGCCTGATCTCCTCGTCTCTGCCAATGACGGGATCTATTTTACCCGCTTTGGCCAGTGCATTCAGGTTGTTGGAATAACGTTCCAAGGACCTGTACTTGGCTTCTGCATTCTGATCGGTTACTCTATTGGTTCCTCTCAGTTCTCGAATGGCTTTGGTAAGTGCTTCCTCTTCAAAGCCTACTTCTTTCATGAGGCTGCCTGTCTTATCGCTCCCTGCTGCCAGCCCCAAAAGAAGGTGCTCTACAGCAATGAACTCATCGTTGAAATCTTTTAGGTATGCCTCAGCCTTTCTAAGGACCGTGTTGCTTTCGCTAGCCAGGTAGGGTTGTTGCCCAGAAGCTTTGGGGTAGCTATTCACAAGGTCATCGAGCTTGCGCGCTAGTAACGACCGATTGATGGTGAGCTTTTTTAGTAAAAATGCAATGTTATGCTCCTCTACTTGTAGTATCGCTTGGAGCAGATGACCTGGCTCTATAGCAAGCTGGTGTTGGTCTTCAGCAATTTTCAAAGCACGCTGAATAACCTCTTGCGCTTTGATGGTGTAATTATTGAGGTTCATAGTAGTGGGCGTTATGCATCCATTGATGATAAGTTATTTACTCCGTTTCCTCAAAAGCCATGCCATGAATTCTTTGGTTGTTCCTTAATCAGGGCTAGCCTCCTAGCATCAATACCAAACAGTAATCCACTTTAATCCAAGTGTTCCCTGTCGGAGGCGTGACTTTTTGTCTACCCCACAAAAAGTAACTAAAAGAGTCACCGCTCAGGGAACGGAGCTACCATTTCTGTGCTTTCAGGCTCAAGCTTCCCCAACTCTCCCGCTTGCAGCGGGCTCAAACACAGGGAAACTTACAAGCCTTCCGCTTGCCATACTAACGCTCATTATCTAAGGAGGGTCTTTAATTTGCTAGGATAGCACAGCATCGCACTTGCAAGCTTTTGTCTTCATGTTTGATTTTTTCTAATTTTTTTCATCCCAGGAAAAAAGTAGTGTCCTGTCGGCGAGGAAAAAGGTGGGAAAACTCCTAAAGGCGAACCACCTAATAGACTATGTGAGGTGCTGCGCGTTGTTCAGCATGACAACTGCACGACGTATAATCAAATGGTGCCTTGTAAGAACTTTTCGAGCAGGTTATTAAATTTTTCAGGATGCTCCATCATGGGCGCATGACAGCACTTGTCTATAAAACGCAGCGTAGCATGAGGTAGCAAGGCATTGAATTCGTGGGCTACTAGGGGAGGGGTAATGGTATCATTAAGCCCCCAAACCAGGAGTGTAGTTGCTTCTATTTTGGAGAGTTCGTGAGCCATGTTGTTGCGCTGGGCAGACTTGGCAATAGAGACCACGCGTATGGCTTTGGGAATGTTGCTGGTGACACTGAATACTTCATCTACATATGTTTTGGCAACCGTTTTTGGGTCAAAAAAAGTGTAGGCAACCCGGTCAGCTATGTACTCATAGTTGCCTCTTTTAGGAAAAGATCCACCCAGGGTATTTTCAAACAAGCCTGAACTACCAGTAAGCACCAACTTTTGGACTTTATCTGGATGTTGAAGTGTGTACATTAAGGCCAGATGCCCTCCTAGTGAGTTCCCAATGAGGGTAAATTTCTCCAACTTGTTGAGTTGAGTGAAGGCAGTTACAAATGCCAAAAGGCCTTCTAGGTTCGCCTGCTTGACAGGCATCTCATAGATGGGAAGCATGGGAATTATCACCCGGTACCGGTTAGAGAATTGTGCCAATACATGTTTCCAGTTACTTAATGCACCAAACAGCCCATGAATCAATAAGAGCACTTCGCCGTTTCCTTCTTCAATGTATTTAAATCCTTGTGCCTCCTTGATCGTCGGGTTCATAGCCATTGTTTTAGCATCTATTTTTGGCATTGAGAGCGGGCCCCTCTTCTTGAGAGGGACAAATCTACGAGACATCTAGGGAAGATGCACTAGGGGTGGTTGCGTTAAGATAGGAAATGGTGGGCATCCTTAGAAAAGCGATTTATATTGCTGTAATCAACCGTTCTTGAGTGCACCTGTCGTTGTGAGCCACTTCTGTAGGTATGGAAACCAGCAGGAACACCAGGCTAGAAGCTGAGGGCATAATGACTCAATAATTGGAAAAAGGAAAGTACCTTCCGTATATGCTTCGGGCATTTTTAGCTGCACCAAGCTTCCTAGCCACAGGAAGGTACTGCTGCATATTCCCCACTTGAGGATACCTAGTAAGGTACCCAAAAGCCTATCAAGGCTACCCAGTAAAGTTGGTTTGATGAGGGCTTTAAAGAATCCGCCTACCAACGTGATGGTGATCAGGATGACGACAAAAAGGCATACAAATACTACGTAAGGCAGCCACCCATTCTGGCCATGGTACCATTTTGTGCAAAGTCCGACAGCCCCATCCAAAAGTTTAATACTACCCAGCACGGCCAGTACCAAAGCACTGATAGAGAAAATTTCCAAAACCAGCCCTTTCCTGAAGCCACTATAACCGCCCCATGCTAGAAGCATTAATAAAAGTATATCCAGTAGCCTCAAAATAAAAAGTTTAGGTGTGCTCTTAGCTTCGAACAGAGCCCGATCAACTAAAGCCTGAAAGTAAGCAGGTTTATGCAAACAAAGCAAAGCCTGCACTTGTGACGCAGTCGCAAGGCCTCAAATCTTTGGATGGCAGTGTGTGCACAAAGCTTTAAAAAGACCAGGACTTCTTAAGTCAATTTGGGAGCCATGCGAGGGGGCATTACAGGAATGCCAGCCTCTTTCACGGCAGCTGTAATGACAAAAGACTTTATATGCTGGATGCCCTGCACCGCACTGAGTCGATGCATGACTAAATACTGATGAGCTGCTACATCTGTAGTAATGACCTTGACCAAAAAGTCTGCGTCACCTACCACCTGATGGCATTCTACGACCTCTGGTATGAGCGCTATGCTTTCCCTGAAGACTGCTAGACTTTCTAGTGTCAAGCGCTGCAGCTTTATCTGCATCACCACACACGTGTTTAAAGAAAGTTTTGTGGGGTCTAGTTTGGCATGATAACTTTTGATAATGCCTTGACGTTCCAGTTTTCTGACCCGCTCTAAGGTGGAGGCTGGGGCTAAGCCTACATGTTGTGCTAATTGCGCATTCGTTAGCCTGGCTTGTGCCTGCAAGTGATTGAGTATATCTCGGTCAATCTGATCGAGCTGTGGTAATGTATCCATGGGCCTGTAAGGGCATCAGTAAGGCTAAGTTTGCGAGCGAAATAATTGGCTACTATTCCCTTTTTGTGATAGTGTTGTCTCCCTCTACGAAGCACGCATCAAATAGGCTTTGATAAAATCTTCAATGTCTCCGTCGAGTACATGCTGTACGTCTGTTCTTTCAACGCCCGTGCGGTTATCCTTCACAAGTTTATAGGGATGTAACACGTAATTTCTGATTTGTGAGCCAAAGTCAATTTTTTTCTTGGTACTTTCTACTTTTTCCTTTGCAGCATTTCTTTTCTCCAGCTCTAGTTGATACAGTCTAGACTTGAGCATGCGCATGGCTTTGTCTTTGTTTTGGAGCTGCGATCTTTCTTGCTGACATTCTACGATGATGCCTGAGGGCGCATGCTTGAGCCTAACGGCTGTTTCTACTTTGTTGACATTTTGTCCCCCAGCACCTCCAGAACGAAAGGTTTCCCAAGTAATATCTGCAGGATTAATTACAATTTGGATACTGTCGTCTATCACTGGGTAAGCATATACCGAAGCAAAGGAGGTATGCCGTCTTCCTCCGGAGTCAAATGGTGAAATGCGGACTAGCCGGTGGATACCAATCTCTGCTTTTAGATACCCATACGCGAATGCACCGCTCAACTCCAGCGTGGCTGACTTGATGCCCGCTGCGTCTCCACGTTGGTAGTTTAGTTGCTTGATTTGATAGCCCTGCTTTTCTCCCCACATGATGTACATCCGTACAAGCATCTCGGCCCAGTCTTGACTTTCTGTGCCTCCTGCTCCTGGATTAATTTCCAAAATAGCATCCAGCTGGTCTTCCTCATTCCGGAGCATTTTTTTAAGCTCCAGTGCTTCTAGTGTGTCTATCAAATTTTGGTAGGTCACCCCCACCTCCTCAGCAGTTACCTCATTGACTTCGTAAAATTCACGCAGTGTTTCTAAGTCATCCAAAAGAACTTGTACTCGCTTGAAGCTGTCAACCCACATTTTATTGGTTTTGATAATCTTAAGCACCTGAGCTGCCTGTTGGGCGTTGTCCCAAAAGTCTGGTTGCAGACTTGTTGCTTGACCTTGCTGGAGCGCTTTTAGCTTGTTTTCATAGTCAAAGATACCCCCTCAAGGCAGCTACTCTTGCCTTGATTACTTTGCATGTTTCGTGGGTGATGAGCATGTTATGAAGTGATTTAGTAACCATGTCTATGGATGGTTAGAAGAATATCTTGTTACTAAAAGAAAATTCTTGTTCGCATGCATCAGAAAGAGGCTGCTTGAGGAAGATCGTTTTGCTGTCTTCAGAAATACTGGAAAGCTTGTTAGTGGCTTTTTGGATTTTCTTGTCAAAGTGGTAAGCCGTGTGGTAGGTAATCAAGTTTAAAAAGTTTTTCAGGATCAGGTCGGCGATCTGTGTGTCGGCTTTTACGTGGTCGCGGTAGTGTGATATCAGCTGTTTAAAGTTTGGTGTATCTGCCCTTGAAAATGAGTGGCGACTCAATTTGAAGTAAGTAGATCCTGGGTGGTCTATGAACGCATAGATTTTGCACACGGCTTCGTTAAGAGCTTTAATACTGTTGAACTGAAAGCGCAGTTTAGCAGACAACGTGTTGACATCGTTTGTTGTAGTGACGTTACTGATGCCTGATAGATTTCTCAGGATTTTAGCTAATTCCGCAAGTGATTCCTTGATGGTTTTTTGAGCAACCTCAGGAGTGACTTCAGTGAAAAGGCTTGCAAATTTGATCAGGTGCTCCACTTTTGTTAGATCTGCAGCAATTTCAAACTGGCCAGAGCCATCCTCATGGATGTGGCCGACCTCGTATATATCAAGGCCAACTTCAGAAAGTTTGCTGGAGGAGAGTGCTAATAGGCAAAGCAAGTAGCAACTCAAATATCGTATTTGTCTCATACCAAAATTAGGGCTTCAAAGTGGAGATAAGGACCTCGCGAAAATAAACACTTTATTTTGTCTAGTCACCATCGTGGCATCGATACCAACTATAAGGATTAAGGCCATTGCAAGACTAGGGTATCTACCCGGTTTAAAGTAAATCAAGGATGATTTTCAGGCACTTTGCAATGGGCTCGGACTTTATATGCCAGTCTATTATTGCTAGTCACTTATACTCCCCAAGCTACAGCCATACCCTTACCATATTTTTCGCTCCTGTTGATGTACCTTCCTCATCGTGCGTGAAATCTCATCTTGTAGTTTCGGAAGACCCTGATTGATCATTGTAGGCCTTGTACAACGATATTGCTTCATCTCTCAGGTTCTGCTGTCCGCTTTCTTCCCAATACTTCGCAATAGAATCACATTTTGTAACTCTCCTGAAGTTATCATCTTCAATAGGCGAACGCAAGGCCTCTGGCATAGTGGTACTATTCCTGAATACAAACATTTCGGTCATTCTACGTTTTAAAAGGCCTCTGTAATAGGGTCGTTCAGGCCCTCCCTTCGTGAATTTAGGAAACTCCAAAGAAGCTTCCTCATAACGTGAATCGTTGAGCAAGGGTAGCATTTCAATGTTTTTCCCATCATTTTTTACATCTTTTGTTGGGTCACGCAAGACCGTAGCTCCGATGTTGTAGTCTAAGGAGACCAACATATCAAACTCTTTTTGATCGAGTGGTACCTTGACTAACCTTTTAATATCTGGGACATAACTTGTGGTAAGGCTGCTACGTAATAAATCCTCCACATCTCTTTCTGAGAAACCATTAGGATATTGTATGTCGAATTTTTGTTGCGATATACACTGACCGTAGCCCACTGTCACTGCCCCTCCAGGACATATGTATGGTTTCGTCCTGAGCCCCTCGAACTTTTTCAGTAAAGTTACCCCGGCTGGAGAGATTTCGTAATCAGCTATACATGCTCTTGTATCATTGAGTTCGTTTTCCATGCCGACAGTGAACCTACTTTTATTACAGCTAGAGCCAACAACAAGTAAAAATAGCCCCCCTATTAGAGAGCAACGTGATGGAAGAGATACCTTGTTGTAAATTTTTCTAACCTGTTGCATAAGCGGTATGTTTTCCGTCAAAGATGTGTTAAATCAGCCTTTGCTGATGGCGTATCATTGCAAATACCAGCACTAACTTTAGGAAAAAATATTTAAAAAAATAAATTCCTTGTTGTATTACCAACATACCGTAGCGCATGGCCAATAAAGTTCAACATATCTCAAAAAAGAGTCACCATGTACAATCTGCGCCTACCAAGTACCAGCCAGAAGACTTGAAGGCAGAGGAAGTGCTCATTAATATAGGCCCGCAACACCCAGCTACGCATGGCATCTTGCGCCTAGAGGTGATCCTCAACGGTGAATTGGTGGTGGATGTAGTGCCGCATTTGGGCTATTTGCATCGTTGTTTTGAGAAGCATGCTGAGTCGTTGCCCTACAATCAAATTATTCCTTATGTAGATCGGATGGACTACCTGGCCGCCATGAACTCAGAGCATGCTTTTGCCATGGGAGTAGAGCGGATGTTGGGTATTGCAGACCAGCTGCCTGCTAGGGTAGAGTACATCAGGGTGTTGGTGGCAGAGTTGAATAGATTGGCATCTCATTTTTTGGCCATCGGTACCTATGGAGTCGATTTGGGAGCGTTTACGGCGTTTTTGTGGCTAATGCGCGATCGAGAACACATCTTACGGCTCCTGGAGTGGGTCTGTGGTGCCCGAATGCTCTACAATTACATCTGGATTGGAGGCCTATACTACGACCTACCCGTAGGCTTTGAGGAAAGGTGCAGCGATTTCATACGCTATTTGAAGCCCAAGTTCGTAGAAATCGACCAGCTGATCATTGAAAACAAGATTTTTATTGAAAGAACAGCGAATATAGGGGTCTTGCCTTTGGACTTGGCGATCAACTATGGGGTTTCAGGGCCGATGCTTAGGGCATCAGGTTTGCGGTTGGATTTGCGCAGAAGAGATGGCTACTCAGTGTATCCGGAACTGGAGTTTGAGGTGCCCATAGGACAGGGAAAAATGGGCCAGGTAGGAGATTGCTGGGACAGGACTTGGGTACGGATACAAGAGTGCCGGGCGTCGATGCAAATTATTGAGCAATGCCTGGCCCGACTGACCAGGGATCTCAAGCGAACCCCTGCTTTTGACCCGCAACAGTCGGTGCCTAAGAAGGTGCGCACTCCAGCACAAGACTTGTACGTGCGGGCAGAAAACCCACGGGGCGAGCTTGGTTTTTTCTTTCGGGCTACAGCGCGCGGCGATCGCCCTTTTCGCTGCAAGGCCCGTGCGCCTAGCTTTGCCAACCTGTCTGTCTTACCAGAGATTGCTAGAGGCCACTTATTGGCTGACCTGATTGCTATCGTAGGGTCGGTAGATATTGTATTAGGAGAGATAGACCGATAGAGGGTTCGCGGTTTGCTGACTACTGCTGATCAGGCGAGAGGATAGCGTACCCAATGATTACAGCTTATACAACAGACATTTTTCATGTGTGCTTTTGGCACTTTATTCATTCTATTTTTTAGTACCATGGGTGATGGTAAGAATGGCCCAAGCGAAATGCCCACCTTCCATGCAGACACGGCCTATCAATGCATACAAAAACAGGTCAGTTTTGGGCCCAGGGTACCCAATACCCAAGCGCACCGCTTGTGCGGGGTCTATTTGCAGCAACAACTGACAGCACTGGGCGCAAGGGTGCACGTACAACACTTTCAAGCCCAGGCGTTTGATGGAAAATCACTGGCGTTACAGAACATCATTGCCAGTTTTAACCCTACCTGCCAGAAAAGAATCTTGCTAGCAGCCCACTGGGATACACGCCCTGTTGCAGACAAGGACGAGGCACGTCCCCTACAGCCGATTGAAGGGGCCAACGATGGAGCGAGTGGCGTAGGCGTGCTACTAGCCCTTGCGCAGGTGATCAGCAAACACCCTCCTGCAGGGATCGGG
Source organism: Amoebophilaceae bacterium UBA1467 (assembly GCA_002325615.1). GTDB lineage: Bacteria > Bacteroidota > Bacteroidia > Cytophagales > Amoebophilaceae > UBA8403. The sequence continues at coordinate 319 of DCSL01000045.1, read as the reverse complement.
GTGGACATCATCTTTTTTGACGGAGAAGATTACGGTCCCCCACCTGGTACTTTTACTACTGATAATGAAACTGTCTACTGGTGCCTGGGTGCGCAGTATTGGTCCCTGCACCCGCACCTTCCCGGCTACAAAGCGGCCTATGGGGTATTGCTGGACATGGTGGGGGCGCGTGATGCTACTTTTTATCGAGAGCGCTATTCTATGTACTATGCAGCTGGTGTGGTGAGAAAAATATGGGCTTTGGCGCAACAGCTCGGGCATGGTCGGTATTTTATCCCGCAAGACAGCAAGGGCCACATGCTAGACGATCATGTGTTTG
>DCSL01000005.1:3646-12669 GCA_002325615.1 Amoebophilaceae bacterium UBA1467 | reverse complement strand
GAGGCTCAGCTATGCTCTCTTGTTTTGTTTCTGCGGGGTCAGATTTAGAACCAGGATTATGAGGTGTAAGGTTAGGGATAGCAGGGTCTTCTCTACGCTTGCATCCTGCCCCTAAAACGGATACAGTTGCTATAGCGATGTAAAAGCTATATAGTGTGCGCATGTAGTACACTGGTCCTAGATTGGTAGTTGGGGCATTCCCCGCATAGCAAAGTGTTACAGTCTCGGCAAACTACCAAAACCCTGTTGTTGCTGACGCCTCCAGTGATCACACACAATGGCGGTAGCCATGGCTGCGTTGAGCGATGCTGCTTGGCCATAGCGGGGAATTCTTATTTGCTGCTGAACGTAAGGCAGTACTGCCGGGCTGATGCCTCGGGATTCATTGCCAATAATGATCAAGCCTGGGAAGGGTAGGGGGGTGCAGTGAATGTTGTCGCCACTAGTAAAAGTGCCCAGGATGGGCAAAGACGTGGTGCTGAGAAAGGCAGGCAGAGGCGTGTAATACACTTTTACGTGCGTAAAGGAGCCCATACTGGCATGCAACACTTTGGGGTTGTACAAGTCTACGGTGCTGGGGGAACAAATCAATGTCGGGATGTTGTACCAATCTGCCATGCGCACGATCGCACCCAGATTACCTGGATCTCGAATATTATCCAACACTAAGCCCCAAGTATCACCAGGAGGAGGCAACAACGTATGCGTATGCGGTATATTTGCCACTGCCAGGACGGCCTTGTTGGTGGTAAAAGTGCCCAGTGCCGCCAAAGTGGTTTCGTCTGTCTGAAAAACGGCCAGGTCAGGCTGCATAGCAATTCTGTGCGTGTCCAGAAAGGCAGGCGTCCCAATGACCATCTGCACGGTGTAGCGAGAAGATAGCAGTAGCTGGACGTTTTTGACACCTTCTACAACAAAAGCATTTGCTTGCTGGCGATACTTCTTTACGCGCAGGCTTTTGATGAACTTAGCTGTCTTATTGGACAACTTTTGAAAAAGAATTGAGTTTGCGGCACGCATATTATTTACACCTGCTTATTATCACTACCTTTTTTTTGTCAGGTTGCATGGCTACCCGCCTCCTGCAAGAAGATGAGTATTTGTTGGTCAAGCAGAAAATTAAAGGTACCCAAAAAGTAAGTAAACAAGCGCTGGCACAGTACTATCAACAGCAGCCTAACAGCACGTGGCTTGGGGTGCCATTTTTGTTGTGGGTCTACCAAGCTGGACAGCGTAGTTTTCGTCCGGCAGCCATTCAGCAACGCATCGCCCAAATAGAAGCCAAGTTTGATACCAAAATAGCCGCAGCAGTTGGTGACAACCGTGAGGTACAACGCCTGCAGCAAAGACGGGACAAGAAGCTCAAAAATCAAGAAAAATACCTCACGGAAGGCAACTTACTGATGCGTTATGGAGAGCCGCCTACCATTTACGACCCTCATCAAAGAGCAGCTACGGAGCAGTACTTGTTGGCCCACCTCCATACTAGGGGCTACTTCAACGCCCAAGTGAGTAGTTCGGTGAAACTGTGCGATAAAAAAGCAAGCATTACTTACCAGATTGAAGAGAATAAACCTTACGTGCTTGGCGAATTACGGCTTAATACGCCTGATCAAGCCATTGAAAAATTGCTTCAAGACCACCAGCACCAAAGTTGGCTTAAAAAGGGAGATCACTATGACCAGGAAGTGTTGCACCAAGAAAGAGAACGTATTTATGAACTGCTTAGCAACCATGGCTATTTCAGCTTTAACAGGCAGTACATTCGGTTTGATGTAGACACTACAGCGGCGGACAATGCAGTGGTTATAGAGACTGCGATTGATATGCCTGCAACTGGCCAGGCGCATCCTATATTCCATATAGACCAAATGGAGTGGGACTTTGATGCAGAACAGGCAGAGGAGGCTACAAAGGAACAGGATACATACTATAACGGAATTACTTTTAGGCACTTAAAACGCCAGTCTAGACCTAGCGTGCTTGCCAGCAAGCTAGCACTTTGCCCACTGCAACTTTACAGAAAGCAGGACCTGATTGAAACGCAAAGGCGCCTTTCCAGGTTAGACATGTTTAAGTACATCCATATTACCTATGACATTTCAGACAATGGCAAGTTGGTGCCGCGCATTGATACCACCTTGTCCAATCGATTTCAACTCGCTAACGAATTAGGGTTTCAGGTCAGCCACAATTCTGGGTTGCCCAAGCCTTTCTATAAGTTTTCTTTGAAAGGCAGAAACCTTTTCAGGAGGCTGGAACTTTTGGAATTGGCTACTCAAGTTGGTGTTGAGGGGGTAGCAGCGACTACCACTACAAAAGGTTTTGCTGGTAGCCAGACATATAGTGTTGATATGTCGATTTCTTGGCCACAATTTTTGCTTCCCTTGAAGGCTACGACGCATGCTCACTTGGAACAGCTGCGTCCGATGACAAAGCTGTCGTTAGCCTACGCGTTTACCCGGCACCCAGACTATACGCAAGACACTTTGACAAGCTTGATGCGTTACGATTGGAAAGACCAAGGCCGTGGTGCGTATGAGTTTACCCCGCTTCGTATTGAGTTGACCAATACCAGACGCATCGAAGATGAATTTAAAGAACAGCTGAAAGTGCTCCAGCAGTATAAAACCTTTGAGCCTTCTTGGGGAAGTCTACTGTCTTTTAAGGGGTCATTTCGTGATCAGCCTGTATCTGACACAGACCCGCCACATTCATTGTTGGAGTTTTTATTTGAGAGCGGAGGGGCACTTCAGAATTTTATCGACCTGCGTAAAATCATGCCCAAGCTCGCACATTACCAGTATATAAAATTCGATCTTGGCTATGGCCAACGTATACCTCTTCGTCCCAGTACTGTTTTTGCCTATCGCATGACTACAGGTATTGCCAGTGCTTATGGTAAGGAAAAAGTTCTTCCGTATAGTCGCTATTATTTTATGGGCAGTTCTAATGGCATGAGGGCCTGGCTTCCCCGTAGCCTTGGTCCAGGTGGCCACAGCCCCCCTAAAAAAGCTAATAATAGGCAGGCTATGGGGCAACTCGGCGAGTTTTTACTGCAGGGCAGTGTGGAGTTAAGGCAGCAGCTAGTGGGCTTTTTAGAAGGGGCCTTGTTTGTCGATGCAGGCAATATCTGGACGTTGCATGACAATTTTCGCAAAGACGGAAAGTTTAGCTTTCGGAATTTTTACAAAGAAATTGCTGTGGGAACAGGTGTGGGATTGCGTCTTAATTTCAAATTCCTTGTCTTGCGGTTGGACGTAGGGCTAAAACTCTATGATCCAGCTAGACCTCTAGGGGAACGCTTCATAGGGCATCAACTTTTTTTAAATCAACCTGTCTTTAACATCGGCCTTGACTATCCTTTTTAAAGCGGACACGCAAGCGCTAGTATAGGCCGTGAAACTTTGCAGACTTGCCATGAAGGCAGTAAAATACATGGGGTTGATAACGTACTCTTTGTGCGTGTCTTACGCTTCAGCCTTTTGTTTATAATTTTGAATAGTCTACGGGTCCCCTTATATTCGCGCAGTACGCTAAAGTAATCTAAGAATTATGGCGAAAATCTGCGAAATTACTGGAAAAAGGCCTCGGGTAGGTAACCATGTCTCTCATGCCAAAAACAAAACCAAGCGATGGTTCTACCCCAATCTGCAAATAAAAAAGTTTTTTCTGGTGGAGGAAGATATGTGGGTGACGTTGAAAGTATCTGCCTCTGTCCTTAGAACAATTAATAAAAAAGGCTTGAACATAGTGCTCAAAGAGGCAAGAAAACGAGGTACCTTGGCGAAAGAGCTAGGTCGCTTAGTAGCTGATAAGTGACACGAAGCGGCATATAAACTGATTACATAATGGCAAGCAAAAAGGGAAATAGAGTACGGGTCATATTGGAATGCACAGAGCACAGAGAGAGCGGATTGCCTGGTATTTCCAGATACTCGACAGAGAAAAACAGACAAAATACCCCAGACAGACTAGCAATAAAGAAGTACAACGCCATTTTGAAACGATACACTGTTCATAAAGAAATCAAATAGTTACTATGGCCAAAAAAGTAGTTGCCACCCTCCAAAAGGTAGGAAGTAAAAATCTCGCTAAAGTCATCAGATCTGTGCGATCGCCCAAGACTGGTGCTTACACCTTTAAAGAGGAGATAGTACCCACCGAGGCTGTTCAGGAAGTACTTGCCAAGAAAGTATAATCCTAGCGCTAGTATGTGCTAAATCCCTATTCTTCCGCTACTATCATTCGGGTCTCTTCATGGGACCTTTCGTTTTTTTGTCTTCAATAGTCTTTACACCATGCTTACATTCTTTTCTTATAAAGCAAAAAAGGAAGCCTTCGACCAAGGAATGGCCAAGACAAGACGTTCTTTTTGGACCCAGTTCAGTAAAGCCGTAGCAGGGAAATCGCAGGTAGACGATGTGGTCTTAGATGCATTAGAGGAGCTATTGATTGCAGCGGATGTGGGGGTAGCAACAACTGTAAAAATCATCGAGCGTCTTGAACAACGGGTGGCTCGCGATAAATACCTCACTACCACAGAACTAGATCAACTACTTAAAGAGGAAATGGCTGAATTGCTTGTAGCATCCAACTCCCCTCAGGTGGCAGATAGTCTTCCCATTCCCTACGTCATCTTAGTGGTAGGTGTCAACGGTGTGGGCAAGACCACCACCATTGGCAAGCTAGCAGCCCAGTATAGGCAAATCGGCCAGCAAGTTATCTTGGGTGCCGCAGACACTTTTAGAGCTGCAGCGATAGACCAATTACAGCAATGGGGCAAGCGAGCAGGGGCTGTCGTAGTAGCCTGTGGTAGGCATAAGGACCCTGCTGCCGTGGCACATGAGACTATCCAAGAGGGCTTGCGTGTGAAGGCTGATGTAATGATCATTGATACGGCTGGCAGGCTACACACCAAAGTGCACCTGATGCAGGAGCTGGCCAAAATCAGGCGTACTATACAAAAACTGATTCCTGAAGCACCCCATGAAGTGCTGTTGGTGTTAGACGGTAGTACAGGCCAAAATGCATTCGTACAAGCCGAGGCATTCACCAAGGCTACAGCAGTAACAGCACTGGCCATCACCAAGCTAGATGGTACGGCCAAGGGGGGGGTGGTACTCGGCATTGCTGACCAGTTTCAGGTGCCCGTGAAGTACATAGGTGTGGGCGAAGGCATCACAGACTTACAAGTCTTTGACCGCCATGCGTTTGTAGAGTCGTTGTTTGCAGGGCGCTCTGCTTGAGCCGTGTGCTGCTTCGGCAGGCGTCATCATTCATGGAGGGCTAGGCCTTGTCGCTACGCTTTTGGACTTCATCTCGTCTCTACATGATCACTTACTTGCGTGGACTAGTACGCTTGCTCCCTTTTGAGGGACTTGCTTGGGGGGCTGTGAGTGCGATGCTTTTCGTTTCTGTGTGCGGATTACTGCCTCTGTATGCGATTGTTACGGTGAGCTGATCGCTTGGTCTGACGCTGGCACCTGGCTCGACCTCTATTCTAAATTTAACTTCCTCACCTTGTGCAAAGTGCGTGTCATCTTTGCCTAAGCACTTTGAATCTGGGTTTGTGAGAAAAAGTTCTCCAAGGTTTCTCTGGTCGAGGGCATGTTTATAAACAAAACTATTGCCTTTCTGGCCACTACTACCCTTGGCAATGCCCCTAATGCCTGAAAAAGATGCGGTCACCAAGAAATCTGACAAGGCCATACCCTTACCCTTGGGCTTAATGGTGACTAGGACAAAGTTCTTCACACCATTACTCCGTGTTACATCTTTCAGCATTATACTAAACCCATCTGAGGTGCATTCTTGGCTGTCGTTAGCAGAGTCCGCGTTTGTGCTATCCGCTGTGTCTGTGTCTGGTGCTGTGTTGTTGAGTGTTCCGGCCGTGCTAGCGACAAGTATTGAGGTTTCGGTATTTGTTGTGCGCACTCCCATCGTGGGGGATGATGGGGCCGCGTTATTAAAAGGTGCATTTTTTCTGTTATGATCTATTATGTTATCATCTGATTCAGTGTGCTGCTGGCCTTTTTCTGATACTGCACTGCTTGACGGCACGGACGGATCAGAAACAGGAGTTTGGGGGCATTCCTCTGAGGGGCTTTGTTCCCCCGCGGGTATTGGGAAATCTGTGCTTGCTTTCAGGTGGCTTGTGGGTGGTGTTGCATTGCCTGGTACTGTACCTGGGGCCGTGGCAATTGTTTGGGAGCTTGTACCTGAGGAGTTTGCTTCCTCTGTTTGTGTGTTTGTATCTACACCATCTTGTTGGGCAGTGAGCACCGTGCTTTCCGTTTCTATGTGCGGATGACTGCCCTTGCGTTCTACTTTGACAGTGAGTGTATATTTATCTCCTTGCTTGACGGAGGCACCTGGCTTGACCTCTATTCTAAATGCAACTTTCCCACCTTGTGCAAAGTGCGTGTCATCTTTTCCCAAACAACCTGACTGTTTGTTTGTCAAGAAAAGTTTTTCAAGATGACAATTATTCAGTGTTTCATTGTAAACAAAGCCCTTTTTCATCTTAGCACTGCTACCCTTAATGCCGCTTTGGTTGTCTGAAAGAGAAGCGGTCACAAAAAACTCTCCTAAATTCATGCCAGGACTCCCAGGTGTAATCTTCACTGTTACAAGATTTCTCTTCTGTGTCACATCTTCTAGCTCTAGGCTGAATTTATCAGGGTCGATCAGATTACTCTCCGGATCATCTGTTGCCCTATCGGGCTTGCAGGAAACCTGAAGTAGAAATACAAGACCCATGCCTACAGTGGAAAAAAGTAAGGCTTTGTTTTTGTGATGTCCTGACATATTTTTAGACGCCTGAGGAAGCAGAAGTTAAAAAACTAACCTCTATTTTTCCATGGCACACAACCAACGAAATTTTTCTGTTTTTCCCAACGGAAATTCCTTCTCTGCGCAAGGCAATCACGCTCCAAGAAAATTGAGCGCATAGCCCTAGAAAATTTATAACTCCATGAGCCAATTTTGCCACTTACACTGCCACACCCAATACTCGCTGCTCGACGGAGCGGCCCAAATCAAGAATCTAGTAGGAAGGGCCCAAAGGCTGGGTATGAACGCTTTGGCTATTACTGACCATGGCAACATGTTTGGCGTGCCCCATTTTGTAGCTGCTGCCAACAAAGTAGGCATAAAACCCATCATAGGATGTGAATTTTACATTTCCTTTGATAGGCACGATCGCAAGGATAAGGTGCGCTATCACCAGGTACTGCTGGCCAAAAACGAAACGGGCTACAAGAACCTGTCCACCTTGTGCTCCATGGGATTTTTAGAGGGGTACTATTACAAGCCCAGAGTGGATAAGCACTTGCTTAAGCAACATGCTGAGGGGCTGGTGGCTACGACGTGTTGCCTGGGCAGTGAAGTATCGCAGACGATTTTGCACAAAGGAGAAGCAGCAGCAGAAAAATACTTTTTGGAGTGGCTCGATATCTTTGGTAAAGATTACTACATCGAATTGCAGCGTCATGGCATCAAAGCGCAAGACCAATGCAATGAAGTATTGCTTCGATGGGCTAAAAAACACCAAGTCAAGGTCATTGCCACCAATGATGTGCACTATGTAGACCAGCAGGACAGTATGGCCCAAGATATCTTGCTGTGTTTGCAAACGGGCAAGGACTATGCTGATCCAAACAGGATGCGCTTTGCGAACGATCAATTTTTCTTGAAGTCGCCTCAAGAAATGGCAACGCTCTTTGCTGACGTGCCTGAGGCTTTAGCAAATACCGAAGAAATTGCTGAAAAAGTGCAGCCTATTTCGCTTGAGCGAGATGTTCTGCTACCTCTTTTTCATGTGCCCCAAGGCTTTGCTACCCAAAGTGCCTACCTCAAACACTTGGCCTTGGCAGGTGCTAAGCAGCGGTATGGTACTCTTACGACAGTACTCGAAGAACGCATCCACTATGAGCTGGGTGTCATCCAAGAAATGGGTTTCCCAGGCTATTTTCTGATTGTACAAGACTTTATCAACGCGGCTAGAAAGCTGGACGTGGTCGTGGGGCCAGGCAGGGGCTCTGTGGCGGGCTCTGTCGTTGCCTATTGCATTGGTATTACCAACATTGACCCGGTGCATTACAACTTACTTTTCGAACGATTTCTGAATCCCGAACGGGTATCCATGCCAGATATTGACATTGATTTTGACGATGAAGGCCGTCAAAAGGTGATTGATTATGTAGTGAATAAGTATGGTAGGAACCAAGTGGCACAGATTATCACTTTTGGTAGCATGGGTGCTAAGTCTGCCATTCGCGACGTAGCCCGTGTGTTAGGATTGCCCTTGGACAAATCGAACCAAATGGCAAAGCTCGTCCCCGAAAAACCCGGCACTACCCTGGCCCAAGCCTTTGCGGATGTGCCTGAACTGGCAGCCTTTAAAAAAGACCTGACTTCGCCTGAGGGCAAGGTGCTTGCTTTTGCCGAAATCCTAGAAGGCTCTGCCCGGCACACAGGTATCCATGCTGCTGGCATCATCATTGCTCCAGACGATTTGATGCACTACATACCCGTCAAGTCTGACAAAAATTCTGATCTATTGGTCACTCAGTACGATGGGTCTGTCGTAGAAAGTGTGGGCATGCTCAAGATGGACTTTCTGGGCCTCAAAACTCTGAGCATTATCAAAGATGCCCTGGCGCTTATTGAAAAAAACCATGGCGAGCGAATCGACATTGATAAGGTCTGCTTGAACGATCAAAAAACATTTGCGCTCTACCAGCGTGGTGATACCATTGCCACCTTCCAGTTCGAGTCTGAAGGAATGCGCCAGTGGCTGATCCAGCTCAAGCCCAGCAACATCGAAGACCTCATTGCCATGAATGCCTTGTACAGGCCCGGCCCCATGCAGTTCATTCCTAATTTTGTCGCGCGCAAACATGGCCAAGAAAAGATCGAATATGCCCATCCTTTGCTCAAGGACATCCTGAAAAACACCTATGGGATCATGGTTTACCAAGAGCAGATCATCCAAACTGCCCAAATTATGGCGGGTTATA
>DCSL01000005.1:0-3593 GCA_002325615.1 Amoebophilaceae bacterium UBA1467 | reverse complement strand
TATACCTTGGGCGCTGCCGATCTTTTGCGCGGGGCCATGGGCAAGAAAAAAGCGGATGAAATGGCCAAACAACGTGAGGTGTTTGTCAAAGGTGCGCAGGAAAGGCATGGTATTGTCAAGTCCAAAGCGCTAGAAGTATTTGAGGTCATGGAAAAATTTGCTCAGTATGGCTTCAACCGTTCGCACTCAGCGGCCTACTCCGTCCTGGCGTACCAAACTACCTACCTTAAAGCCCACTATCCAGCAGCGTACATGGCCTCTGTGCTCACCCACAACCAAGGTGACATCGACAAGATTACCTTTTTTATGGACGAGTGTAAACGACAAGGCATACAGGTGCTTGGTCCTGACGTAAACGAGAGCGCAGCCACCTTTGATGTCAACCAAGCGCAGCAAATTCGCTTTGGTTTGGGCGCAATCAAGGGCGTCGGAGAAGCTGCCGTAGAAGAAATTATCCTTGAGAGAGGGCGGGCCAAACAGTTTCAAGACATTTTTTCCTTTGCAGAAAGGGTAAGCCTCAAAGCAGTCAGTAAAAAGACTTTTGAAAACCTGGCCATGGCTGGTGCATTTGACAGCTTCCCCAACTACCATCGCAGGCAATACCTATGGGCCGACAATGGGGAAGGTTCCTTGATTGAAAAAGCCATTCGTTATGGCCAGCAGCGGCAGCAAGAAAAAGCTTCGACCCAGCAATCCCTTTTTAGGGTCGCCGAAGAGCAAGCAGGCTACTACAGCAAAAGACCAGCAATAGCCCCTTGCGCTCCTTATGGAACATTAGACATGCTGAAGATGGAGAAAGAAGTGGTCGGCTTCTATATCTCTGGCCATCCGCTAGACCGGTACAAGGTTGAGCTGGAGAACTTCTGTAACTGTCACACACAAAACGTTTTGACCTTTCAGGGCAAGACAGTACAGCTAGCCGGTCTTATCACTGAGTCTAAGGCCAGACAAAGCAAACACGGCAAGCCCTTTGGGTTATTTACTATAGAGGACTACGAGGGCACGTTGGCTCTGGCTATGTTCGGCGAGGATTTCCTAAAAAATCAACACATGTTGCAGGAAGGTGCTTTTGTTTATATAACAGGTAATGTTGTGGAGCGGTACTATCAAGCGGGTGTCTGGGAGCTGAGGCCCCGCAAGCTGAGCTTGCTAAGCGAGATTAGGGACAAGATGAGCAAATCTCTACAGCTTCACCTATCTGTCACACAAGTCAATGCAACCCTGACCACCCAGCTGGAGCAAGTCCTTAACCAGCATCCAGGTGCCTGCCCCCTGACCCTCACCGTGGCCGCCCAAGAAGAAGCCATGAGTGTCTCCTTCCTGTCCAGAAACTACTCCATCTATCCTAGCAACGAATTCTTTGATGCCTTGCGCTCCATAAAAGGAATTACCTATCGGTTGCAAGCCTAATGAGGCCCACGTGTAGGTAGCCTGTACCAGATGTAGCTGCCTTTACTTTTTTGTAGTGCTGCTCGAACGTTGCTTACTCTAAGTATCAAAATAGTGAATAGAGTAAAGCAGCAAGCTAATGGAGCATCAGGGATCACCGATAGTCACTTTGTATATAGATAGCTCCCAATGCTCCGCTTGTTTTGGCCGATTGTTGGTCTTCCTGCGGTACTGATTCGCTAACCTTCTGCTTTCTCTCCCCCCGTTCTATGTACCATATCTTCATCTTTGATTGTGAATCGATCGTTAGAAAAGTCTAGATCTAAGCCTGTTTTGTTCTTGGTGTATTCTTGTAGGACCGTTGGCAAGTAATATTTTTTACTATTCCTCCCACTGCTAACAGCTCTTTTTTTGACCTACCGGATCGTAATGCGCTGTTGTGTGTGTACACACACGACCATGCTCTACATTTGTGATGTTGGGTAGTGGAGGTTGTTTCTGCAATGCGCATAGCCGCCGTAAATTCGTGGTCGTCAGCTCCTAGATATAGCTTAAATAAACAGTTACATGCCTTACAGTGTTGCCGACTGCATCTCATACCCAAGATATGCGTATATCGCCCCGAATTTTGTTGTATGCGTTGTAGTACAAACTGCATAAACTCTGCCTCGGCATGAACCTGATAGCCAGTTCTAACAGAATAGTTTAATTCCCGAGCTTTTTTCCCATAGTAGCATTCATTTTATCAGGGCCATTGTGAAAAACAAACTTTTTAGCGTGCTCATCTTTGTCCCTTAGCACAACGCACAGACACGCTGTAGATTCTCTAGTTCTTGCGTGTTTGTGGGCATTGGCATACAAAGTGCGTTTTTTGCCAACTTCTTACCTAGATGCTCAGTGAACGAATCTCCGTTTACATTGCTCTCATCAGGAGTCTCATATTACGTTTACGTCTGTAAACTAGTTTTCAAAAACTAGGTTCACTTTGTCATTTCTCACACAAAGTGTTCCTACTTTACCGTGTGGGAACGCGAGATTAGGTGCTTGGTGGCCTATGGGAAATTGAAAAGTTACGGGATAATTGTAGCTAGCAACGTGCTCCTGGATGATTTCCTCAGCACTTTTATTCATTGGGAGGGATAGAAGGTCTTGCATATGGACCATCTTTCCTACAATAAGTCCCGCTAAATGTTGAAGCTTTCCGGCTCGTTTTAACTGAACCATTATTCTATCTAAGGCATAAAGATTTCCTCCAATGTCTTCAATAACTAGGATCTTGTTCTTGGTATCGAGTGCTGAAGGTGTCTCCATGTTATTGCAGATCAGTGTCAGATTACCTCCTACCACAGGTGCTGTTACTGAGCCTAGCCGATTTAATGAATTAGTGGGAGCTGTCAAATGGGCAGCGCCTTCAAAGAGTAGCGTTCTCAAGCTGTCAATGGAAGCTTTGTGTTGAGGATTTAAAAAAAGTGTGGGCATTGCACCATGAGCAGACACAACACCCAACTTGTGTAGTTGTATATGTAGGGTAGTAATGTCACTAAAACCTATAATCCACTTGGGATTTCTGAGAAAACGAGTAAAATCAAGCCGGTCTACAATGCGTGTGGTACCGTATCCGCCTCTTACAGAAACAACAGCTTTAATGGTTGGATCGTCAAGCGCCCACTGCATATCTTCGGCTCTTTGTGCATCTGATCCAGCAAATGTATTACGGCTATCTAGACTTACATATTTGCCCAACACGACTTCTAGCCCCCAGGATTGAAAAAGCTTGGTGGCCTTTTCAATGATGCTTTTCGAATTTCCAGCCTTAGAAGCTGGTGCTACGATGGCGATCTTATCTTTCTTTTTTAATAAGGGAGGTTGTGTGGATACGTCGTGACCTCTTGCAGAAAAATTTCCGATACTGCTCAAAAGTATTAACACGAGTAGATATAAGTTTTTTTTCATCATTTTAGGGTTTTACATAACAGGCCTGTCTATTTTTACTGGCCAATCTTCTAATTTGGATACTGTGGTGGTGAAATTTATACGTGCCGTGTGCTCTTGCGTACTGCACAGCCTGTTCTTTTGCTGCTTTGCAGCAGCCAAGAATAAGATAGTCATACACGATCTCTTAGCCACTACCCCGCAAGACTTTATGCATCTTATCCAAGACAATTCTCAACTCGATCAGCCTGTTGTAACATACGATGCCGATC
>DCSL01000026.1 GCA_002325615.1 Amoebophilaceae bacterium UBA1467 | reverse complement strand
TAATATTTTTGGTGCATAATGCTCAAATATAAAATATTATTTTATATTTATGTAAATTTTTATACGATAATAATCAATTTAGAGACAATGATTCCCAAAATACGCTAGAATATAAAGATGGCCTAAATACTTACATACAGTCCTAATAGTTATGAATAGTCTAGATAAAGTGATTAGCGCGTGTCTGCAGGACGCATGCTTGGATCAACAGGAACATAGGTGCAGACCTACCCTGAAACATAACTTTGAGCACATTATATGCGACATTGACTCTATCAAATCGCTGCCAGGCTTCCATACAGCTTCAGACATGCAAACATCCCTGAAGCATACTAGTGGCATGGTCATGGTCATTGGTTCTATCTGTGTAGAACGATCTGAGGGCTTACGTGATCGCTATTTAGTGCCTGTGCAGAAAGCTTCGGAGTACTACAACTTAGGGGCCACGTTGGAACTTGACTTTGCTGAGCGCTTTTTTCCTCCATTGAAAAAAGTTATCCAATACTTGGCAGATTCTTTAGCACTCCCCAAAGCTGCGTTAGGCAAAGCAATCTTGTACTTCTCACCCGGGGGTGGCGGACTACCTGCTCATTTTGATGCTTATTACAATTTCGTTTTTCAAATGGTTGGTACAAAGACCTGGTACCTACTAGATAATCAACAAGCAACACGCCCCACCGTGCATTATGAACTGCACGAGTATCCGCACATGCCAGCACAGCTTAAATCCTATTGGCAAGGTGAGGCACCAAAGAACTATCTTGCTGTGTCACAAAATGAAGTCTTAGCACCTGGCTCAGTACTGTATCTACCTAGGGGAGTTTGGCATCAAACCGAAGCAGGAGAGCTCTCCGTCTCATTGAATATTACCTACAGTATACCCACCGTTTTGGAGGTAGTATTGGCCCATATAAAACAGGACCTTGTCCGACATGAAGTGATGCGCGAGAATGTGAATACAACACTTCCAAAAGAAGCACAGCTATATTTACATCAGTTATTGACTAGGCTAGACGGTTGTATAGGAGCAAAGTGGAACCATTACCCTACCGAAGAAATCAACCTGTACCAAACAGCTAACAGAGCCTTTCATAGCATCACAGAATTCATAGATGTCTGAAGCGTGCTGCGACTAAGTATTGCATATACAAATACGTATTGCGTATTGTAGGAATGGTGCCATGGAGCGTAGCGTATACTCTTGACTTGTTATGCATGTATCACCGTTTTCAAAATTAGATAGCGAACGTTATGCCTATTCATCATAGATTCATTCCTGAGCTAGTCTACTATTGATTGACTTGCTCATAGGCATTTTCTCCCTAGCCATTAGCCCGGTCGACCAAATTTGGGTCTAAGACTTTGCTGGTTCTGGCACCTAAGTTTTTAATATTCTGAGCTCTGTTTACCAGATTTCCTTTGCCCTCATGTAGTTTCTTCATTGCCTCTACATAGGCTTTTTGAGCAATGTCCATCTGCCGGCCTAGGTGCTTCAGGTCTTCTACAAAACCTACAAACTTATCGTACAGTGCTCCTCCTTGTTGTGCTATTTCTAGGGCATTGTGGTTTTGATATTCATGCTTCCAGATATTGGCAATGGTACGCAGTGTAACCATCAAGGTAGTGGGTGAAACTAGCACAATGTTTTTCTCGTACGCTCCATTAAAGAGCTCCAAATCGTGTTGCACAGCCAAGCTAAAGGCAGGCTCTATAGGGACAAACATCAATACAAAGTCCAATCCCTTGATATCATACTCGTTCTGGTAGTTTTTCTCACTAAGCTCTTTGATATGCTTGCGAATCGATTGGATGTGCTTCTTGAGTGCTAGCGCTCTTTCGGAGGGTTGTTCAGTGTTGAAAAACTGCTCATAGTTGACCAACGAAACTTTGGCATCGATAATAATGTGCTTGCCTTCGGGCAGTTTAATAATCACATCTGGTTGGTAGCGCTTGCCTTCTGCGGTAACAAAAGATGCCTGAACACGGTACTCTCTGTCTTTGATAAGGCCAGATTTTTCAAGGATATTCTCCAAAATAAACTCTCCCCAGGTGCCCTGATTTTTGGTATCACCTTTGATAGCTTTGGTCAAGTTTTCGGCTTCTTTGGTAATCTGTGCATTCAGTTCACTAAGCTTTTTTACCTCTGTACGCAAAGCCACATTGCGCTCCAGGCTCTCTTTGTTGGTTTGGACTACTTGCTTTTCAAACTCTTGTATGCGTTCTCCCAAGGGCTTCAACAGGCCCTCTAAATTGACCTTATTTTGATCAGTAAATTTTTTGCTCTTTTCTTCAAGAAGATCGTTGGCCAAGTTTCTGAACTGTACCGCCAGCTTTTCTTGAATGGCCTCCACTTCTTGCTTTTGCTCGCCTAGTTTTTCTGTGAGGTGCTGGTTAACTGTTTCTAAACGGGCAAGGTCTTGCCCCAGTTGCAGGTTGCGATGATTAGCTAGGAAAAACTCTTCCTTGGTCTCTTCTAGCTGCTTCTGGGCTCCTTCTAACTTAGCTTGTAACGCTTGGCTGTAGGCACTGAGCTTGGCATTGGCTACGTACCAGCCGCTTAGTACGCCGATCATGAACCCGATGATGAGATAGATAGTTAGCAACCGGTAGTTTTTAAAAAGTTAAAGCTGTGATAACACATAAAAGCCTGCATTTGTGCAGGCCTTTTATCAGCGCAAAGCATATAAAAAGTATAATTTTATTGCACTTACTTCTTCTTGTTCTTGATGACCTCTTGAAGTACGTCTTTGAGAGGTACACGCTTACCGTCTTTAAAGGCGACAATCCAAGCATCTTTGAGTCCCATAACCCTTAGTTCTTTTTTGAACTGGTTAGCCTTCTGATAGTCCCTAAAGTGTCTAAGAGTGTACATATTAATGCCCTTTGACCGCTCTTGTTCGAACACTTCTTGTAGCTTTTTACCTTCTAATACATTGCTTAAATCCCGTTTTTTGTAGGCACCTATCTGCACCTTGAATACAACACCTTTGATGTAGAATTGGCCACTGTTGTCAACAGCCCAATCATCTTTACCAAACCCATCAGG
>DCSL01000033.1 GCA_002325615.1 Amoebophilaceae bacterium UBA1467 | reverse complement strand
TAGATTAAGTGTCCTCAAAAATTTATTTTTTAAGGTTAAGAAAAATTAATAGCTACAGCGCCGCATGATCGATCACACAACGAAACGTTTTATAAGCTTAATTTTGTTGCTACTGGTAACAGTCACTGCAGGTACGTGGAGCAAAAAAGATACGCAAGGTACCTATCGCAAAAACCTGGCTAAGCACAGAAAGAGGTTTAAGGCCGCCAAGTCAGCAGTCAAAGAAATCGGCCAAACAAACCACAAGAAAAAACCTACCCATATAACCCCTACACATGCCATTACCGACCAGCTCGACTACTTGCTAGCGCGCAAGAAGGTAGCCAATGAGCAAATAAAGCACATTCAAGGCTATACTATTCAGGCATATGCAGGAGGTAGTAGAGATGTCGCATTTAAGATCAAAAACAAGCTATACAAGCATTATCCTGCTATTGAGCCTGAGGTAACCTATGATTTGCCTCATTACACAGTGAGGATTGGGAAATTTCTAGATAAATTGGAGGCCTATCCTGCGTACGCAGCCATCAGGAAATGGATACCTCAAGCGATTATTAGGCCTATCTCTTTTGTTAATAAACCCCATGTTTTTAGCAACAAGCAGGCAGCAGATCAGAGCAACCCAGCCCCTCCTGAACCAACACCCGGTAAGCATATAGCAAATGGTCAGGAGTAACTTATTTGTAAATAATACTTGCAATCTTTGCAGAGGGAACGGCTATGTTCGTTTTTCTTAACCTACTAGTTCAGGGTAGACACTTGACAACATAAAATATGAAGACAAAAAGCCCTCTCTACAGCTTGAGAGTAATTTTTTTTAGGCGTACTGATCGTAACATCAACTGCCTGTGGAAGTCCTAGCCATCCTACTAGTAGCCGCCCAGGAAAAAAAAGCTTAACAACAGGTGCGCCGTTTAACGATGGAAAAGGAGGGTTCGAGGTCCCTCCCTTTAAGCAACAGGTAACGGGCCCAGGACTTGTCTTTATAGAAGGGGGGATGACCGTAATGGGCGTTATTGCTGACCGCTCACCCCATGATCCTAATCCATACTTTGAAAGGACTGTTTCTGTGGCTTCTTTTTTTATAGATAGTACGGCAGTAACGAACATAGCTTACCGAGAATATCTCGATGACCTACAAAAGAACGCTGCAACAGAAGCCTACCAAGCTGCGCAACCCGATGAGCAAGTATGGGTACGTGCATTGGCTTTCAACGATTCTTTGGTGAAAAACTATCTGCGACATCCTGGGTTTAACTATTATCCAGTGGTAGGGGTCAGTTGGGAGCAGGCCAATGCGTTTTGCCAGTGGAGAACGACAAAAACTAATGCAATTCTTGCGCAGCATGCAGGGAATAAGTATGCGCTAGACGAAGAAGGTGCACTCCCCATAGAAAGTGGCCTAGCTGTTGCCGACTATCGACTGCCTACTGAGGCAGAATGGGAGCATGTTGCTCGAGGCATGACTCTCCAAGACGAAGGTATTGTACAGGCTAGCCAAAGGATATATGCCTGGGATGGACTTTCTTTGCGAGGGCAAGAAGGAGCATACCAGGGTAAATTTCTGGCTAACTTCAAGCGAGGACCAGGTAACTACAAAGGGATAGCGGGCGAAAATGACAGCAATGGGGCTACCTCCTCTGTGTATGACTGTCCTCCCAACGCATGGGATGTTTATATAGGAAGAGGTAATGTCCGTGAGTGGGTATACGACCTCTACAGACCCCACTCATCCCAAGACGTTGAGGACTTTAATCCAGTAAGAAGAGACGATACATTAGACCCTGCGGAAAGCTATGACAGTAAAAACAATAACTCATTGATTGATAACCATGCTAGAGTCGTTAAAGGATGTTCTTGGAAAGATTGTGGCTACTGGCTTCAGGTGAGTACGAGGAGATACCTAGACCAAGAAGCTTCCGATGCAATGACCGGATTTAGGTGTGCCATGACAAGTGTAAGCAGTATGAGTCAATAATTTCATTCTGCCACGGCTATGGTGGCCACACTGAGTTCCTGAATCCCAGCAGCTAACAAGGCCCTGCCACAAGCCTCTAGTGTGGCGCCTGTTGTAATGACATCATCCACCAGAAGTACGTGTTGATGGCGTATATCCGTGATGTTTGTTGCATAAAAAGCATCTTCCACACTTTTTAAGCGTTCTAATTTGCTCTTTTTTGTCTGTGTAACTGTCTTTTTAACACACTTAAGGTGCTTATTACTCCAAGGGATGTGGAGCACCTCGGCAAGGCCTTGTGCAACAAGGTCACTTTGGTTGTAACCTCTTTGCCACAGCCTACTGCTGTGCAAGGGTACGGGAACGATGAGGTCAAAAGTGTCGCTCAAATGTGCTTCCTTTAACAGTACTCCGTATCTCCTTCCTAGCATTTTTCCTACTATTGGCTTGTGCTTATACTTTAAGTGATGGAGTAGGTGCTGCACTTTGCCTGATTTTCGGAATTTGTACAGTGCCATAGCGTACCGTACGGGAAGCCTACCAGCAAGCTTTTGGGCAACTATATTGTCAGAATCTTGGTGATAATTTGTCTGGGGAAGATCGTGGAGACAACCTGTACAGATCAATGCTTCTCCCTTGACAAGTGGTCTTGGGCAAGTCAAGCAGTAGCTCGGGAAAAATAGGTTGAGAAGATCTCGCAACATGATGACAAACTAGCACTTTTTTGACATACTAAGCCAGTACCTACGCACAGCTTGCTACCCATTATATCGCTGTAACAATAAGTAAATATTCACCACAGAAAGTGTATCTTGGAAGGCAAAACGGTGAAAAAGCCAACTGAGTTTAAGCAGTACGTCCTTCTTAAGACCCTCAAAAGAGAGCATCGATCCATGCCAACCAATTACCATACCATACAGATAATGTCCTTAAAATATAGCCACCTCAGGAGAAGAATCCTTTCTGCATTAGTCGCGATGCCTATTGTCCTTGCTGGCATA
>DCSL01000040.1 GCA_002325615.1 Amoebophilaceae bacterium UBA1467 | reverse complement strand
AATTTGGTTCTATGAATCATTTTTCAGACAGCAATAGGTCAATCGAAACACCATCCCCGGCTAATAATTAAAGGATTATGTTACAGCCCAAAAGAACCAAGTACAGAAAAATGCAGAAGGGGCGTGTCAAAGGGCTCGCCAATAGAGGTAATTTGTTGACCTCTGGAGATTTTGGCTTGAAAGCACTGGAACCTGTTTGGATGACAGCTAGGCAAATTGAGGCAGCGCGTATTGCCATGACCAGGGCGATGAAAAGGCAGGGGCAAGTTTGGATCAGAATTTTTCCTGATAAGCCCATCACCAAAAAACCTGCTGAAGTGCGGATGGGGAAAGGAAAAGGTGCGCCTGAGTACTGGGCAGGAGTTGTTAAACCTGGTAGAATTCTTTTTGAAATAGATGGCGTAGACATAGAGCTGGCACAGAAGGCCATGCTTTTGGCAGCACAGAAATTGCCAATAAAAGTTAAGTTTGTTGTACGTAGAGATTACGTTAAAGACTAGAAAAATGAAATACAAAGAGATTAAATCTTTAGCACTGGAGGAGCGTAATGCAAAGCTTGCTGCCGAAGAAGAAAATCTAAAAAAGCTGCGATTTGCCCATGCCATCTCGCCTATTGAAAATCCCATGCGTATCAAGTACAGTAGGAAACTCATTGCTAAGTTGAAAACAGCGGGAAACGCCACAGAAACCCCAAAAAATTAGAAGATCGTAATGTTGAGAAATCGCAGAAAAGAAAGGGTAGGTAAAATAGTAAGCAACAAAGGCGATAAAACTGTCATCGTCTTAACAGAGCGGATGATAAAACATCCTTTCTACGGCAAGTTTGTCAAGAAATCTACCAAATTCATGGCGCATGATGAGAAAAACGAATGCAACATGGGTGATGTTGTCAAGATTATGGAAGTGCGCCCACTAAGTAAAAGAAAGCGATGGAGATTGCTTCAAATCCTTGAAAGAGCTAATTAGTTATGATACAGCAAGAGTCGAGATTAAAAGTTGCAGACAATAGCGGAGCCAAAGAAGTGCTATGTATCCGTGTGTTGGGCGGTACACGCAAACGATATGCCAGCATAGGCGATAAGATTGTTGTGACCGTCAAAACAGCTAACCCTGCTGGCAGCCTTAAAAAAGGCACTGTTTCTAAAGCAGTGGTCGTGAGGACCAAGAAAGAGATAAGAAGAAAAGATGGTTCTTATATTCGCTTTGAAGACAATGCTGCTGTGTTACTCAATGAAAAGAGTGAACCTATAGGCACTCGTGTCTTTGGGCCAGTGGGGAGAGAGTTACGGGAGAGAGAGTTTATGAAAATAGTATCCTTAGCACCTGAAATACTGTAATCATGCGTAAAAAAAACCATAATACATCTAAGCTGCATATCAGAAAAGGAGACACTGTCAAGGTGCTTTCAGGTAACTACAGAAATAAGCAAGGTATAGTCCTCAAAATATTTACTGAGGCCTATAGAGCCACTGTAGAAGCGATCAATATGGTGTCTCGGCATAGAAAACCTTCTGCAAAAAATCCCCAAGGGGGGATAGAGAAAAAAGAAGCCCCTATTCATATCAGTAATCTCATGCTGGTCGATCCTGCTACAGGAGACGCTACGCGGATAGGTAGAAAGCATAATGAAGCGGGTAAGTTAGAACGTTACTCTAAAAAGACTGGGGAGATTATAAAAAATGGCTAGTCCAAGACTTAAAGAGAAGTATACCAAGGAGTTGGTCTTTACGCTCAAAGAGCAAATGCAATACAAATCCGTAATGCAGGTGCCTAGGCTAGAAAGCATATGCATTAACCAGGGGGTAGGTGCTGCTGTTAGCGACAAAAAGCTCATTGCAACGGCTATTGAAGAGCTGAGTGCCATTGCAGGGCAGAAAGCAATCCCTACCAAAGCCAAGAAAGCTATCTCCAACTTTAAGCTGAGAGAAGGTATGCCTATTGGTGCCACAGTCACGTTGCGTGGGAAAAAAATGTACGAATTCCTCGATCGACTCATTGCTTTGGCATTGCCCCGCGTAAGAGATTTTAAAGGAATTAGTCCCAAAAGTTTCGACGGACGAGGTAATTATACCTTGGGCGTTAGGGAGCAAATCATTTTCCCAGAGATAAGTATTGATAAGGTCAATAGAATGGTTGGTATGAGTATCACTTTTGTGACCAATACAGATTGCGACCAAGAAGCGCATCAATTACTGAAAGCCCTAGGAATGCCTTTCAAAGACAAGTAAACCCAGAGAACTTAATAAAACGTGGCAAGATTATCAGTTAAAGTCCGAGAAATAAAGCGCCAGAAGTTGGTCGCTAGGTATGCAGTGAAGCGTGCCGAGTTAAAAGCAAAAGGAGACTACGAAGCCCTAGACAAGCTACCTAAAAATGCCTCTCCTGTGCGCCTACACAATCGGTGCAAGGCCACGGGGAGGCCCAAAGGGTATATGCGAAAGTTTGGGATTTCAAGAATCACTTTCAGAAAGTGGGCATTAGAAGGAAAAATTCTCGAATTAAATGCCGTCGGTTAGAAGTAGCATAAACTAC
>DCSL01000077.1:32918-33299 GCA_002325615.1 Amoebophilaceae bacterium UBA1467 | reverse complement strand
ACCCTAGTTTTGCAACAGTCTCACAATATAAAAAAAGACGTATTAATGCACTTTTGGCGCCCTGCTACTTTGCATGATATTTACAACAAATGCGCTGGGTGGCGTTAATGGCTGGTCTTCCCCCTAGACTACAGCGATTTCACGCCATAAAAATAGCTTAAAACGTCTACCGTTTGCGCTTTTAAGGTTATACACAAGCAGCAAACTTTCATTACTTTCGTAGTCTCTGAATTTTCTGATCTATTCTATCACCCTGCGTATAAATACTGAGAATATGGCCAACAAACAATCCAATGGGGCACTAGAAATTACTGATGCCAACTTTGCACAAACGATCCAAAGCGAAAAGCCTGTCTTGGTCGACTTCTGGGCCACCTGGTG
>DCSL01000077.1:27412-32824 GCA_002325615.1 Amoebophilaceae bacterium UBA1467 | reverse complement strand
CTGTTATGTCTATGAAGTATGGAGTGCGCAGTATTCCCACGCTCATCATCTTCAAAAAAGGCCAAGAGGTAGACCGTCTGATGGGGGGCCAGACCAAAGCAGTGCTGCAAGCAAAGCTCGCAGCACATGCTGGCTAGTTAAGGATCATTCGTGCTTTAAGGAGGAGAGTGATATCATCTATAGGCGGGTGCTTGCGAGGTACATGTGGGGTTGCTGGCGCCACGGGCATAGCCAATCACTCAATGTCCAAACGATCCAACTGAATCTAAATCTAATACCGTGGGCCTGCGTGGACTCGAACCACGGACCTCTACATTATCAGTGTAGCGCTCTAACCAGCTGAGCTACAAGCCCCTATAATCTTAACTGTGGTTGGAAAAAATTGTCTGAAGAAAGTGCAACGTCTCGCAGCATGTCACCAAAAACAGGGCTAAATTTACTATCCTCTGCAGGCAATAGCAAGCGTCATGACTCTGCAAGTATGCTCACTATAGCCATTTTTATGTATGTTTGCCTGCCTAAAAATTAGGAACCTACCCCAGATGATGCTTTACTCCTCCAAGCTAATCGAAGAAGCAGTGCATGAAATTGCCACTCTGCCGGGCATCGGAAAAAAAACGGCTTTGCGGCTAGCGCTGTTCCTTTTGAAAGCCAAAAAAGAGCATACAGAAAGACTGACAGATGTGCTGCGCACGTTGCGTGCAGAAATACAATACTGTTGCCATTGCCACAATGTTGCTGATGAATCTGTGTGTAGTATCTGCAACAATCCGCACCGCGATCGATCTGTTATTTGTGTGGTAGAGAGCATCCAAGATGTACTAGCCATAGAAAATACTTCCCAATACAGAGGACTCTACCATGTGTTGGGAGGGATTATTTCTCCTGTAGCAGGGATTGGCCCTGATCAACTAAAAATAGACTCTCTGGTACAACGTGTCCAAGAAGTACAGCCCCAAGAGGTCATCTTTGCGTTGAGTGCCACCATTGAGGGCGACACTACGGCGTTCTACATCACTAAAAAAATCAAAGGATGTGCCGTCAAAGCCAGTGTCATTGCTCGTGGTGTAGCTGTGGGAGGGGAACTAGAATACACGGACGAACTCACATTGGGTAGAAGCATTGCTGGTCGCGTGGCCTACCCATAATCCGTACTCAGGGGCTGTTTTCTTGCATCTGCTATCAGTACCATTATTTCCATTCTAGCGTATGGAGCATGTGTATGATGTCTTCTTTAATGAACGTAATAATGGGTTCTAGGTAATCATTTTGTGAAGCCGTGTTAAAGTACAAGGCCCCTCGCAAAAAGTGGTGCG
The DNA here is from genome assembly GCA_002325615.1 of Amoebophilaceae bacterium UBA1467. Classification (GTDB taxonomy): domain Bacteria; phylum Bacteroidota; class Bacteroidia; order Cytophagales; family Amoebophilaceae; genus UBA8403. The sequence goes on along the minus strand of DCSL01000077.1, from coordinate 31,508 downwards.
TCCTATCGGTCGTATAAAATTGGACTTGGCTAGGTACCTGGCCACTTAGCTCTGCCATGATTACCGTATGTCCCTGCCGGGTCTTAAAGCTTTTTTCTTGGATTGCAGAGGCCTTCATCTGGTGCTTGGCAGTCAGCTTGTAAGCATCGGAGCAGTACGCTCGCAAAAGTTGAGGACTATTCTTCACAGGTTTATAAGTCAATTGAATCTCTGCTTCAAAAGCTGGATAGTAGATGTTGATCCAGTACTTTTCAGCTTTAGGCGAATTGTCTTGTGTAACAACTGCATGTTTAGAGACTTCAAAGGTATAGGGAAAAGAGCCTGGCAGTGGAGTATATTCATGCGCAGGCAAGACAATCCGGGGATATCCTGGAGGCTTAGGGACATAGATTTCTTTGCGCAGCAGGAACCAGAGTGAGGTGCCAAACACAGCTACTAGCATGGATAGTATTATGGCCAATCGGGCAGTTTTATGCATTGAGGTGCGCTTTTGTAGTCTGAGCATTTCAATAGTAAAGATACTGTGTTCTTGGGCACTGGTAGTAAGGCATGGCAATGCGGTGCGTCAACTCATCACCTCCCCTAATAGCCACGTTTTTTCTTGGCAGAAGAATTACTAAATTTGGCTCGTATAAAGCTTGGAAATAGTTACAGCTATTCAACGGCGTATTGTACGCAAAAAAATAAGGACCTCCATCTCATGAATTCAACAGCAGAAACTTATAAGTGGGAATCTACTAGCCCTGCCACCAGGTTCGGTGTAGCATATACAGATCAGGAAAGGGCAGCCCTTACCCAAAGCTACGAGGCAACCCTCACCTCCATCAAGGAATGTGAAGTGGTTAAAGGTGCAGTAGTAGCTATTAGTAACCGTGATGTAATCATTAACATTGACTTTAAGTCAGATGGGCTGGTATCGCTCAATGAATTCCGTGACCTGCCTGATCTAAAGCCTGGCGATGAAGTGGAGGTCTATATAGAAGAGCAAGAGGATGCGAGAGGCCAGCTCGTACTTTCTCGTAAAAAGGCAAAGCTGGTTAGAGGGTGGGAGAAAATTCAAGCTTCTGTAGACAATGGCGAGGTGATAGAGGGGGGGCTGGTCAAGCGAAGAACCAAGGGGGGGTTGATTGTAGATATTTATGGCATTGAAGCATTTCTGCCTGGTTCGCAGATTGATATCAAGCCCATCCGTGACTTTGATGCCTATGTGGGCAAGTCTATCGATGTGGCAGTAGTAAAAATTAACCATGCCAATGACAACGTGGTGGTCTCGCACAAAGTACTGATCGAGAAAAGTTTGGAAAGTCAGAAAAGTGCTATTATCAGTCACCTAGAGAAAGGTCAGATTTTGGAAGGGATCATCAAAAATATGACCAGTTTTGGCGTATTCATTGACCTAGGGGGTGTAGATGGGTTGTTGCACATTACAGACATTGCTTGGAGTAGGATTGGGCACCCAGAAGAAGTCCTGGAGCTTGGCCAAAAGGTGAGAGTGGTGGTGACTGATTTTAACGAAGACAAAAAACGTATCTCCTTGGGGATGAAGCAGCTTACCCCACATCCTTGGGAAGCATTGCCAGCTACTATTGAGGTAGGCTCTAAGGTCAAAGGCAAAGTAGTGAACCTAGCAGATTATGGCGCTTTCATGGAAATCATGCCTGGTGTAGAAGGTCTGGTTCACATTTCAGAAATTTCTTGGTCGCAATACCCACGTAATATTCGTGACTTGATCAAAATAGGGGATGAAATAGAGGCCGTGGTGCTTACCCTAGACCGTGAGGAAAAGAAAATGTCTCTAGGTATCAAACAACTTACATGTGATCCCTGGACCAGTACAGATCTCTTAGGAAAATATTCCGTAGGTACTAAACACCAGGGCATTGTTAGGAACATGACCCATTTTGGAGTATTTATAGAGCTGGAAGAGGGTATTGAAGGACTGCTCCATGTTTCAGATTTGTCTTGGACCCAAAAGATCAACCATCCTTCTGAGGTTCTGAAAGCAGGTGACACAGTAGAAGCAATCGTGCTGGAAATTGACCAAGAAAACAAAAGGCTAGCCTTGGGGCGTAAGCAGTTAGAAGAGAACCCATGGGATACTTACGAAGAAGAATTTAAAATAGATTCGGTTCATCAAGGTACTATTAGCAAAAAGACAGATAGAGGTGTCTTCGTAGCATTTCCTTATGGTGTAGAAGGGTTTGTTCCTAAGCATCACTTGATCAAAGAAGACGGTCAAGAAGTGTCAATAGGTGAGCTACTTGAGCTGAAAGTTATTGAATTTTCTAAAACCAATAAAAGGATTCTGCTCTCTCATACAGCTCTCTTTTCAGAGACCAAGGAGTTTTCAGATACATCCAAACCAAAAGCAAGTAAACGCTCTGATGCTTCTGGCAACACCATGACAGCAGAAAAGTCTACTTTGGGAGACATCGAAGCCCTGGTTTTCTTAAAGGAAAAAATAGACGCGGGTTTAGAGCGTGATGAGTAAAGGCGAGGCCCAAACAGCCTCAGGGGGCATACTGAAAACCCATCCGATGTGCATCTATGAGGGTCGCGTGGCCGAGTGGTTAGGCAAAGGTCTGCAAAACCTTCTACGGTGGTTCGAACCCACTCGCGACCTCGCTTACTGCAGTCTTTTTCGACTTTTCACTGAAAAGTACTTGCCTGGGTGGCGGAATTGGTAGACGCGTTGGTCTCAAACACCAATGGTAGCAATATCGTGCCGGTTCGATCCCGGCCCCAGGTACATTTTCAGGGCCTGATGTTCCCTTGGTGAAAGATTAAAGTTGCTCCTACTCCCTCTTTCTAGTGTACGATTCCTTGCTAACAACCTTGCTTTTCTTTTTATGAAAAGCACCCTGATAGCTAGGGTCTTCTTTTTGACGCTGCCAATCTATTGTTTGCGCCATCACCTGCCCCTCCTCAAAGCTGGTGGGGGTTACTACCAGTGCAGGTGGCAGTGCGACAACCGAAATTTTTTGGCGCATTAATTTTTCAATCTGCCGGATGTAGTATACTTCTGATGGGTTGGCAAGTGTGATGGCTTGGCCAGTGTTGTCGGCCCTGCCTGTTCTTCCAATACGATGCACATACTCTGCAGGCAAGTTGGGCACTTCAAAGTTAATGACATGACTGACCTGACTCACGTCAATGCCCCTGGCAGCTACGTCTGTAGCCACTAGGATGCGCACGGTACCTGCTTGGAAGGCGTTCAATGCATTGATCCGTGTATTTTGTCCTTTGTTGGCATGAATAACTCGTACTTCTCCTGTTGCTTTTCGCCGTAAAAAATGAGCCGTATGCTCGGCTGTTTTGCGGGTACGGGTGAAGACAATAACCCTGCTAAAGACAGCCGTGTCAGTAAGCAATAAAGCAAGTAGCCTGGCTTTGGTGGCTATGTTGGGCACCTGATAGCACTGCTGACTGACAGCGGCTCCAGGGGTGGCTTGTGGGGTAATGATGGCTTTTTCGGGCCAGGCCAAGAATTCTTCTGAAAGCTTCATGACCTGCGCTGCCATGGTAGCAGAGAAGAGCAGCTGCTGCCTTTTGCTAGGGAGCACTTCTAAAATACTCCTGAGTTGGGGTAAGAAACTAATGCCTAGGAGTTTGTCTGCTTCGTCAAGGACCAAGTGCTTGACTACTCGCAGATGGAGCGCATTGCGGTGGTACAAGTCGAGCAACCGGCCAGGGGTGGCTACTAAGAGGTCGATGCCTTGATTGACAATTTCTATTTGTTGGGTAGGCCCTATGCCCCCGTAGAGGCAAGCATGGCGCAGGTTGGTGTACTTGGCCAAGGCCACTAGACTGTACGCAATCTGAATGACCAGCTCTTTGCTGGTGGCTAGGATTAGAGCCCTTGGATAAGTGCCTGTCGCATGCTTGAGCTGCATCAGCAGGGGAAGCAAATAAGCGGCTGTTTTGCCTGTGCCTGTTTGGGCAATGCCCAGCACATCGTGCCCCTGCAGGATCAGGGGGATGGCTTTTTGTTGGATGGGGGTAGGGGTGGTGTAGCCTGCCTCTTGGACTGCTTGTAGCAACCCCTTATTGAGTTGGAGGGCTTGAAAGGAAGGAGAGGTAGCAGCCATGGTGAGTT
>DCSL01000077.1:13861-27354 GCA_002325615.1 Amoebophilaceae bacterium UBA1467 | reverse complement strand
CCGTAGCAGCCATGGTGAGTTTTTAGGACTTTGCTTCAGGGCAGCTTCTGACTATCCTTGAATTTGTGAATACCTTCTCTTTTTTCACCATAAAAATAGTCATGTATGCTGTATGATGCACGACATAACCGGCCAATTTATTTATCTTGCCTGGATAACTCCAAAGAAGTACCATGAAGCATACAGGGTTGACTACCCTACGAGAAGCGCTGCAGCAGATGAGGCAACGCTCTCCTCACAAACACAAGTTAGAGGAAGCTACGCTGGTCTGTGCATGGAAAGTAGCCATGCCCGAGGTAGTACGAAAAAGAACAGAACGTATGTTTTTCAAGCAAGGCAAGCTCTTTGTACAGCTTAGTTCGGCCCCCCTCAGGCAAGAGCTTCAGCTCAACAAAAACAAAGTGCTTGAGCTTTTGAGAGCGCATACCCAAGGATGCGCCCTCGTAGACGTGGTTTTTTTGTAGCCAATGATCCATTCATGAGCATTGTACTTCCAAAGCAAATTCGATAAGGCACGCGGCTATTGTGCAATAGCACGTACATTATATACCTTTGGGGAGTTGTATTACACGCATAAAGCCCCGTTATGATGCGCTTCACATACTGGTTTTGGACTTTGCTTTTGCTTTTTCATACAGCCTGCAACGGCTGCAAGAAATATGAAATAGTGCATGAAGAAGACCGATGGGGCGCTGCCGTAGACATTGACGGTGTCGATTTTCTAGGAAGTATTAACGGTTATCCTGTTCTTGAATTGCGCGGTACCATCTCAAAAAATATACCAGGCATAGAAACTCCCTTCTTGTGCGCATTGATGGTTCCTCGTGGGGAGACACCAGATGCAGGGGCTATAGCGATTCAAGGCCACAAAATTGCGAAAAGTGCGCAAGATGCTTCCTCAAATTCCCTGTCTATGGGCAAGCTCCATCAATTGCCCGGTGGCAGTTTTGTCCAGTATGAGCGTTCACTTAACCCTGACGAAACGGGAGCTGTTGCCTTCTCGGTCGCTTCTCTTGATCCAGATCACAGCTTGGCTCTGGGTACCACGTACCATATCTACTTGGGCATCAAGGTGGGGCCTCATTTTTTTTATGCTGCTAGTGTCCATGCTGATTACGCTCTCCCCGATGCGTCTTCGCTTACACAGATCACCATGACCAGTGCCAACTGTAAGCACAACAGGGACGCTAGCGGTAAGATCTTCCCAGGGTTGTCTGCCGGGGCTACTGTTACTAACTCGCCCAACTCTGGCAATGCAGGATTTTTGTTCCTCAAGCAAGGAGCAAACCTGACCCCTGCAGGAGTACTTGCCAAACAGCTACAAGCAGGTAGTACGCCGTTACCGACAATCCCCAATACGTTCGTAGCCGACCCAGACCGTAGCGTAGTGATCTGCCCTACAGCCACTGGTGGGACTTTGACCATCAATGATCTACAGGATACAACTGGCGTTTTAGAGAAAGGCGCCACGTATGACGTATATGGCTACATAGAGGAGGGCACAAACTATTACGTCAGCTTAAATGGCCACTCCATTACCCTCCCTGAGGTCGAGACAGTGGAGATAACAGTTGCTATGGGGAGTGTGGAAGACCCTGCATTGACTGCTACGAAACAGTCATCCAATACTGATACTGAATACGACGTGTCTGAGTTCAATTTGGCAGTGAGCGGTCGTATAGAGAGGCTAGAAAATGCAAGCAATCCAGTAGCAGGGTTTGTATTTGTCCAAGAAGGCCAAGCGACGGACAAAGCGCATATCTGCCAAGCTATTACGGGGTCTATAAGTAACACCAGTGCTTTAGGAAACGTTATAGATGTTAACAACAACAAAGGTTATGTTGTCTGCATAGCACAAACTCATAAGGTTGATGCCGTGCAGACAATAACTTATGCCTACAACCTGCAAAACGGTACAGGCAGTTACCTAGACCTCACCCGGCACTACGCGGTCTACTTCTGGGTGAAAGACGCACAAGGTGATGGCAAACTATTCTTGAGCGATGATAGCCAAGCTCTGGAAGTGTTTTATGTTAAAGGAGCGGGGATAACTCATGTGACGGGATCCCATCAGGGCAACGCCCTCAGCATTCGGCTTAATGTTGATAACGACTTACTTAACGCGCAGGGTGCCGACATGAAAGCTGTCTTCTTAGAAAACAATCGTGAAATTCTCCTACGTGATGTGCCATGTGCAGCTGGGCGTAGGACGATTGATGTCAAAGCAACGAATGGAGCCGATCTAACAGCACAAACGCAATATCAATTGGCTCTTCGGGTGAAGCAGGGAGGCGTGTGCTATACTATTTATGGTCAATCTCCTTATACTACGCCAGCGTTTCTGCAGCAATCTAGACCAAATACAATTGTGGACCTACCCAGCGGAAGAAGCATTGAGCTAGATTTGGAAAACGGAGTGGCCTACTCCCTTGACCCCCGTGACCCAAGGCGTGTCAGAACCCGTTTAGATGCTACTCGAGATAAAGCTCTAATAATTGAAGCCATCAACCTATACTCCAGCCAGCCTACAGACAGAGCCCGATGCCACAATGAATTTGGAGTCGGGGTCGGTACTTAAGTAGTAGCCCAAGGCGCATTCCCTGGGCTACATACAGCGAAAAGTAAGGTATTTTTCTTAGATTTATACCCTAGCGGTCGTGCCCACTTATATGCCGGAGACACTGAATATACCATGATGAGCGAGCTCGTCTACTTTGTTAGGACCCACTTCCAGCGGTCTGAAAATGGCCTCATGCAGGTTCTTTTGCTCAATGCCCTTAGCTTTTTTGCTCTGCTCCTGCTCAAGATCGTGCTGGTCGTAGCCGGGTATGAGGCGGCTTACACAGCACTCTGCCAGAGCTTGGCATTGCCCGCTTCGTGGTCTGCCTATCTGCAGCAGCCATGGGCACTGTTAACACACTTTTGGGTGCATGTATCCTTTTTCGACACCCTGTGGGGCTTGTTGCTGCTGCACACTTTGGGGCAGGTAGTCGTGCACCGTTTAGGAAGCCGGCACTTCGTGGCGCTATATCTATTGGGGGGCTTGGCCGGGGGGCTTTTGTTTTTGCTCTTATACAATTTAGCTCCATACTTCCAAGGCACTACTGTAAGCCTTTTGGGCTTTTCAGGCAGCTTGTATGCTGTTATGGTGGCGGCAGCCATGCTAGCCCCACAGTTTTCCTTCTCTCTTTTTCTTTTGGGTCCTCTTAGGCTCAAATACATCGTTGGGTTCTTGGTATTGCTTGCTTTGGCAAGTCTGCTGGGTGCTGAGCCTGCTGCGAGTATCGCCCACCTAGGTGGCGCATTGCTAGGGTACGTTTATGTGCAGTGGTGTGAAGGCGATGTCTGGTGGCGTCGATATTGGGCGCGTTTCAGAAGGCCTAGGAAAGATCTCAAGGTGACCTACCGAAATACTGTTTCCTGGGTCGAGAAGAAGCATAAAGCACCTGTAGAGGAAGCTAATCTGGACCATATTCTAGACAAGGTAGCTGCCTCAGGTTACGAAAGCTTGACTTCCGCTGAAAAGCAACAGTTATTTAATGCTGGTCAATAAATAACCAGTTCCTGTTATCTTACAGGGGCTTGCCAAATCCCTACTCACCTATGCGTATCAAGTGGACAAAAATACTTTTTCGACTCTTGGGGTTCGAATTGCTGGCCAAGGAGTTCATCAAGCTGTTTGCCAAGGGCTTACACAACTTCAGAGAAGACATCAGAAAAAGATTAGTAGCATGGGCAATCAAGGTAGCTATCTTGTTGTTGCTGCTGGGTCTTGCTCATGGTGCCTTGCTTTTTGGCCTTGGCGCTTTGGCCTTGTACCTCAATTCCTTGCTGGGCAGTAGCTACCAAGGTTTTCTCCTGGTTTCAGGGGGGTGTGTAGCTTTATTGCTGTCGCTCTGGCTGCTGAGCCGTGTGCGTTAGCATCACCCCCTGCCGGCGAGGCCCTACTTTTTGAAGCCAAAAAGTAGGCAAAAACCTTCACCGCTGTTAAGAAAATGCGTATAAACCTCCGCACAGGGCCGGACCATCTCAACTCGACCCTCACGGGCCTCAAACCGTAAATGGCCCTCAACGCCCCGTGCGTTCGACTTGCTTCACTTCGTTCCTTCAAAGGCAGTACGTTTTGACATAAAGTCCCAGCAGTCATTATCCACAAGCAAAGATCCGCCTTGGGAAAAGCGTTTTGCTAGCCACCCATGACAGTCTCCCAGCTACGCATTTTCCCGGCTGGAATGCCAAACTTCATTTTGAACCTTCGACAGAAATAGGCGGTGTCTCTAAAACCTACCGCTTTGGCAATACCACGAATGCTCTTTTGGGTGGTTCTGAGCAACTTAACCGCCTGTTCCATGCGTTGGTATTCGATGTAATCTTGTGTATTGACGCCTGTGCGCATCTTAAAGTATTGCCCTGCATAATCTTCAGCAAGATGGGCAACGGTAGCCAGTATTCTGTTGGACAAGTCGCCGTGTAAGTTTTCTTGGACGTAATTAAAAATGCTGATGAGGCGTGGGTCCTTGAAGTGATTACTGTGTGCAGCCAGTTTTTCAATAAAAAGGTTTTTATCAATGAGGTGCCTGACGAGTTCAATGACTAATTGCTCTGTATAGACTTTGAGCATTCTGTTGCCGCCCACTGCTTCAGCCCTACTTTCTATCAGCACGTTTTTGAGTGTAGCACTTAGCCGCTCGTTGTCTTTGATAACAAAAGCTGGAATGCCTAAGTAAGCGAAGAAATTGGCCGTATTAAAAACCTTAGCATTGAAGGTAACATAACTAAAATTCTCAAACTGTGCTGTAAAAGCTGGTGCGTGCATGGCCTGAAAGTATTGCCAGCGCCTGGAGGGGAAGTAGTTGTTGTGCAGGATTACCGGATTATCCTCTCCATAGGTGATCGTCATAGGCTGCCCGCCCGGAATGAATAAAATCTCTCCTGCTGCTACCGTGTGCTGCCGCCCCTCTTGAATGCAAGCAATTTGGCCGCTATTGAGAAGGACTAAAAAATTCTCAACGTCATGAAAATTTTCAATGGACAGTGATTGTAGGAGTTGGATATGCCTAGCCTTGATGAATGTAACGGTTAGCGATTCGATGATTTGGTCATACTCCTTGGTACCAATGCGATTATGCTTATTCAAGGCAAAAAAAGATTAGGTAATCAAAATCCAGCAACTAACTAGTATTCCTTACGCAACTCTCTTGGTGAAGTTGTGTTTTTATCCACCTTTTGCCTCGCTGGCAAGGCCCTGCTTTTTTGCTACAACGAAAAAAATACGCAAAGATATTAGCCGCTGCTGAAAAATTTTTAAAATGCTTGTCCCAGACCTAGCCCATCTACTTTACCACTAATCAGGTAGCACCACCCCTAAGCCTCTAATCACCCATCGGTTCTTGGCCAAGGTATAGTGCTGGCCTCCGATTTTTTGTTCTTTCTAATGCCTTCTCGTAACGCCACTGTTGAATAGCTTTGGCATTGCCAGATAGTAATACGGCAGGGACGTCCATGCCCTGAAATTTAGCTGGTCTTGTGTAGGCAGGAGGTGCAATCAAATCCTCTTGGAAGGAGTCGGTTAATGCTGATGTTTCGTCTGATAATGCCCCGGGCAGTAGCCTAACGATGGTATCTACCAGGACAGCAGCTGCTAGTTCGCCTCCTGATAGGACGTAGTCACCAATACTGATTTCTCGCGTTATCAAGTGCTCCCGCACTCTTTCGTCTACACCTTTGTAATGGCCACATAGAATCAGTAGGTTGTCTCGCAAAGAGAGTTCATTGGCTACTCTTTGGGTCAACCGCTCTCCGTCTGGAGCCATGTATATAAACTCTTGGTAGTTTATCTTCTCTTTAAGTGTATTGATGCAGCGTGCGATGGGTTCTATCATGAGCAACATGCCTGCCTCGCCGCCGTACAAGTAGTCATCTACTTGGCGGTGTTTATTGGTGGCATACTCCCTTAAATCATGGATGTGTAGGACTATTTTTTCTCGGCCAACAGCTCTTTTGACAATGGAGTGTGAGAAGGGGCTTTCTAAAAGCTGGGGCAGGCAAGTGATGATATCAATTCTCATAAGAACCAGCTAAATCTTTATCATCTTAAAACATAAATTGGATTGACAAATAGCACCGGTAGCGAGGGAGGGGATCGAACCCTCGACCTCCGGGTTATGAATCCGACGCTCTGACCGCCTGAGCTACCTCGCCAGAAGTGGGCCCATTATACACAATATGTGTCAGAATTCAATTTGCGATATGCATATTTTTGACGGACTTTCGCTTTGAAAGTTTCCGAAGTTAGGCGATGGATGGCTAATCAGCGATGAAGAAAATTGATAAACTTGTTCTTAGCTCCTTCTTAGGGTTGTTTGCGCTCACTGTTTGTGCAGCTTTTTTTGTGCTCTTGATGCAGTTCTTTCTCCTCAATTTTGATGAATTGATTGGAAAAGGTTTGGGCCTGGCTATCTACGCGCAATTAGCCTCTTACGTCGGCATTTGGGCAACAAAACAGGCTTTCCCTTTGGCCATCCTGCTTGCTTCTATCATGGCGCTGGGGAACCTTGGCGAGCATTATGAACTCACGGCGCTGAAGAGTGCTGGCATCTCATTACCAAGGGTTTTATTGCCTTTGTTCTGTTTTGTATTGCTGCTGAGTGTACTTGTTTTTTTCTCTAACAGTTATGTAGTGCCTCGCGCTTATTTGGATACGTTTAGTTTGCTGCATGATCTGTGCAAGAAGAAGCCTTCTGTAGCCATCAAAGAAGGGGTGTTTTATGATGGTATACCTGGCTATAGCATCAAAGTCCGCAAAAAACTGGATGATCAAAAAACGCTACAAGGCATCATGATTTACGACCACACCCAGGATAGAGGCAATGTATCATTGACTATGGCCGAATCCGGCAGGATATACGCGAATCAGGACGAAACATATCTGGTGATTGAACTGTTTAATGGACATAATTACGTGGAGGAACCACCCCAAGCCAACACCGCTACCAGCAATGATGAGCAAGTGCCCCTGTTTTACAGAACTAGTTTCAAAACCCAAAAATTGCTCCTCAGTTTAGAATCATTCAAGCTATCTAGAACAAAGCAAGAGTTGTTTACTGGCTCTTATAGGACGAAAAATACACAACAATTGGCTGCCGATGTTGTTGCTATGAAAAGCGCCATACAGGAAGTTAGGCAGTCCTTAAGCGCAGAGGCATTGTGCCTTCTGACACCGCCTGACAACACTGAGCCAGCTGCTGCAACAGTGCAGGGAAACTTACTAGAGTTAGCCAATATATTGCATCTCAAAGTTTATGCTGAGCAACACCATCGTGCCAAGACCCAGTCAGAGGAACTACGTGCTGCTAATGACTTTCCTAAAGCGTTATCGACACTGTACAAGGCAACGGACTTGGCGCACATCTATGGAGAAGCGCTGAAACAGGCAAAGACCTTTAAGGGAGAAGTAGCACGGCAAGTAACCGAGACGAAACGGCTAGAAAAAGAAATCAGAAGCCATGAACTAGCACGGAATAAGATGATGGCATGGGCGGCAAGCTGCATCGTTGTGTTCTTGGTTGGCGCACCCCTAGGTGCCATCATCAAGAAGGGAGGGCTAGGTATCCCCCTTATCATTGCCACAGGCTTGATAGTATGGCATTATATCTTTGAAATGTTAGGAGAAAAATGGGCCAATGCAGAAGTGATCGATACTTTTAGTGGAGCTTGGCTCGCCAATTGGTTATTGCTTCCTTTTGGGTTATTCTTTTTAAGACAAGCCTATCAAGACGCGCGCCTCTTAGAGGCTGACTTTTATGTTGTGCTGTTGGGAAGGATCAAAAAATGTGTGTACAAAGTCAGCAAACTATTCAGGCCTCCCCGTAACCAGTAACCCCTAATACAGCCTAACCAAAAGTTGGCGGCCATCAATATGGGTTGAGAGTAGGTAGCAGCAGGTTGTTGGGGTATGTTTTTTTTCTTACTTTTGAGCTCGTTTCCGAATAGCCTATAAGCAATTATAATGAAACTCACCAAAGCAGAAAAAGAAGGCTTATTTCAAGCGTTTGGCGCCAAAAAGTCAGCAAAAGATACAGGATCTACAGAATCTCAGGTGGCCCTTTTTACCCACAGAATAAAATACCTAACCCATCGTTTAGGGACCCATAAAAAAGACAAGGCCTCTAGGCTAGGCTTGACCAAGCTTGTTGGCAAACGAAAACGCCTATTATCCTATCTCAAGCGAGAAGATCTGGAGCGATACCGAGCAGCGGTAACTAGCCTTGGCTTAAGAAAATAGGCCTCAGCTACTTCAAGGCATGTATTCACCGTATTGGGTGCCTTTGCTGTGCTTCAGGCCACTATGTTCTTTGCAACTAGGCCAAGCATTGCAGGAAAACCCTATTGATACAGCCACCTAATCAGATTGAAAAAATATGCAACCTATAGCAAAGACCATACAACTTGCTGACAACCGAACAATTACCATTGAAACAGGCAAGCTGGCCAAGCAGGCAGATGGAGCAGTAGTAGTGAGGATGGGTGATACCATGCTTCTCGCTACCGTAGTAGCCAAAAAGGAACCTCAAGAAGGGGTGTATTTTTTGCCCCTTTATGTAGACTATCAAGAAAAATTTGCGGCGGCAGGCAAGATTCCTGGAGGTTTTCTAAAGCGAGAAGGCAGACTAGGAGATCACGAAATATTGATTGCACGCCTGGTAGATCGCGCTATCCGGCCGCTTTTTCCCAAAGGATACACGGCGGAGACACAAATCAATATTTCGCTCATATCTGCTGACGAAGACGTGCTTCCTGATGCCTTGGCAGCGCTGGCTGCCTCTGCAGCCTTAATGGTCTCCCCTATACCTTTCGCCGGCCCTATATCTGAGGTGCGCGTTGCCAGAATAGGGGGTCAGTTGTATATCAACCCGACACCAAAAGCCCTTGAGATGGCTGATATCGATTTAATTGTAGGTGCTACTGCAGAGAGTATCCTCATGGTTGAAGGAGAAATGAGTGAAGTACAGGAGGAAGGGATGATAGCAGCCATACAATTTGCCCACGAGGCCATCAAAGAACACTGTAAGGTTCAAGACGCATTGGCTGCTGCAGTAGGCGCAAGTGCGAAAAATCCTGTAGAAGTAAATCCACAAGAAGCTCCTGCATGGAAAGAAACAGTATTCAAAGCGCTTTATGACAAGGTCTATGCCATAATACAGCCAGGAGTCAACAACAAGCAGCAGCGCAAAGAAGCCTTGCAAGCAGTCAAGCAATCTTACCTACAAAGCCTACCCGACGATCACGAGATCGATCTTTTCTTGTTTGATAACATCTTCCATAAAGTAGAAAAAAAAGCTGTCCGCACCTTAATTTTGGAGGAGGGAGTGCGTCTGGACGGTAGAAAGCTAGATGAGATCAGGCCTATCTGGACAGCAGTAGACTACCTTCCAGCTGCGCATGGCTCTTCTATTTTTACGAGGGGGGAGACCCAGTCTCTCACTACCGTAACACTGGGAAGCAGGCTAGATGAACAGATAATAGATCGCGCCATGACAAGAGGCTACAACAAATTTATGCTCCACTACAACTTCCCAGGCTTCTCTACTGGAGAAGTAAAACCCAATCGAGGCCCTGCCAGGAGAGAGATAGGCCACGGTAACCTAGCGATGCGGGCCTTGAAAAAGATTTTGCCCTCAGCGGAAGAGAACCCCTATACCCTTCGCATAGTATCCGACATTCTTGAGTCCAATGGTTCTTCCTCTATGGCTACCGTATGTGCTGGTTCCTTAGCCCTGATGGACGCAGGGGTCCGTATCAAAGCACCTGTATCTGGAATTGCGATGGGACTAGTCATGGACACGGAGACTGGAAAATACGCTGTGCTCTCAGACATTCTAGGTGACGAGGACCACTTGGGTGATATGGATTTTAAGGTAGCAGGTACACAAAAAGGCATTACAGCTTGCCAGATGGATATCAAAGTAGCGGGACTTTCGTATGAAATCTTGGAAGCAGCCTTGGCCCAGTCTAAAGCTGGGCGATTACATATTCTTGAAGAGATGAACAAGGGCATGGCTAAGCCACGAAAAGATTACAAGCCACATGTTCCCAGAATCAGCATCATGCATATTGCCAAAGACATGATCGGCGCTGTCATTGGCCCGGGGGGTAAAGTGATCCAAGAAATACAACGGGAAAGCGGTGCCACGGTGCTCGTTGAAGAAGAAAATGGTGTAGGTGTTGTCAAGTTTTTCGCCCCTGACCAAGGAGCTATTGCAAAAGCAGAGCAGCGGGTGAAAGATATTGTTGCCCAGCCTATCCTAGGAGAAATATACACTGGCAAAGTCAAGACTATAAAAGACTTTGGTGCCTTTGTAGAATTCATGCCTGGCAAAGACGGACTATTACATATCTCTGAAGTGAAATGGGAGCGTATAGCAGACTTAGGAGGTATCTTGGAAGAAGGAGAAGAGATACAAGTAAAACTCACAGAAATCGATCTTAAAACTGGGAAATATAGGCTTTCTCGTAAGGTCTTGTTGCCAAAACCTACTGGTGCTGCTGCCGGTTAGCTTGTGGCCTATCTAATTGGCAAAAAAGGAAGGCGCATACCCCAGTTTCCGTGTTGCCCTCCGCAGATTACTACTTCTATTCATCTATTTAAAGCGTACAATCGAATCCTCATGAGACAGCTTAAGATAAGCAAACAGATTACTAACCGAGACAGTCAATCATTAGACAAGTACTTGCAAGAGATCGGTAAGGTGGATTTATTGACTGCTGATGAGGAAGTAGTCTTGGCCAAACTCATTAGAGCGGGCGATAAATTAGCGCTTGAAAAACTTACTAAAGCCAACCTCCGCTTTGTTGTGTCTGTAGCCAAACAATACCAGAACCAAGGTCTATCCCTAAGTGATCTCATTAACGAAGGAAACTTAGGCTTAATCAAATCAGCACAACGATTTGATGAGACGAGAGGCTTTAAATTCATTTCTTATGCTGTGTGGTGGATCAGGCAATCTATTCTACAGGCATTGGCAGAGCAGTCTAGGATCGTGCGCTTGCCTTTGAACCGAGTGGGCTCTTTGAACAAAATATCTAGGACTTTCTCTCAGTTAGAGCAAAAATATGAACGTGAACCTACCCCTGAGGAGCTAGCAGAAGTGCTGGAGGTCAGTGCCAACGAGGTGAGGGATACGATGAAGGTATCCGGGCGGCATATTTCGGTAGATGCTCCCTTTGTAAAAGGGGAAGAAAATAGCCTATTAGACGTCCTAGAGAATAGTTCTGAAGAAAAACCCGATGATGAGTTAATGCACGACTCGCTCCGAGAAGAGATACGGCGTTCATTAGCTACACTTACTGATCGAGAAGCCGACGTAATCCTGCTCTATTTCGGGTTGAACGACACGCATCCGATGACTTTAGAAGAGATAGGTGCTCGCTTCCATTTGACCCGTGAGCGTGTGCGACAAATCAAAGAAAAAGGGATCAAAAAGCTCAGGCAGTCCTCACGCAGTGATACTTTGAAGCCCTACTTAGGCTGAGCTGTTTTTTTACCATGGACCCAGGAGTTGCAAACGTACTCATCATTGGCTCAGGGCCTGCCGGATACACCGCTGCTATTTATGCTGCTAGGGCTGGCCTCAACCCCGTACTCTACCAGGGTCACCAACCTGGAGGACAGTTGACCATTACTACAGAGGTAGAGAACTATCCCGGCTACCCTGAAGGTGTACAAGGGCCCCAAATGATGCGCGACTTTCAACAGCAGGCCCAGCGATTTGGTACTACTATCCATGCAGCCAACGTTACCGCTGTCAACCTCTCTACCTATCCCTACCAAGCAACCATCGATGACCAGCACACCGTCAAGGCCAAGGTCATCATTATTGCTACGGGTGCTGCCGCCCAATGGCTAGGCTTGCCCTCTGAGAAGCGGCTCAATGGAAAAGGAGTCTCTGCATGTGCCATCTGCGATGGGTTCTTTTTTAAAGGGCAGGAGGTAGCCGTAGTAGGTGGGGGAGATAGTGCTGCAGAAGAAGCTTCTTATTTATCCAATATTTGTAATAAGGTATATATGCTTGTGCGTAGGGACAAGTTACGTGCTTCGGCCATCATGCAGCAACGTGTGATGAGCAAACCCAATATCGAAATCCTGTGGCAAACCGAGGTGGAGGAGATACTAGGTGCAGAAGCTGTAACGGGCGTGCGTGTGGTCAATAACCAAACCCAGCGTAAGCACGATATACTTCTCCAAGGTTTTTTTGTGGCTATTGGTCACCAACCCAACACCGCCCTATTTGCTCCTTACCTGGACCTAAATCCTCAGGGATATATCCAAACCGTTGCAGGAACTACCAAAACCAACCTCCCTGGTGTCTTTGCGGCAGGCGATGTCCAAGATGCAGTGTACAGACAAGCAGTGACTGCTGCAGGCACAGGGTGCATGGCTGCCTTGGATGCAGAGCGTTTTCTGGCTACTCAGGGGGACTAACACAGAGCCAATGCAGCATCTTGCTTCAAAAATAATTGGGACTATCTTTACTTTTTGAAATGTCATATTCAATTCACAATCCGCCAAAAAAGGTGAAAATAAAGCAAGATTTGTGGAAACAGCAGAAAAAATCGATGTCCTAAGTGACTGCGGAATCAGAACAGGTGAAGTGCTCTCCAAAAAAGAGGTACATAAGCTGGGGAGAGTCCATCGCGCCGTACATTTGTATTTGTTCGATTGCTCCAATAGGCTGCTGCTCCAGCGCCGATCCCCTACTACAGACCACTACCCAGGCAAGTTGAGCATATCCGTCACAGGGCACGTGCAAGCGGGGGAAAGTAGTAGTGCAGCCATGCGAAGAGAATTTTACGAAGAACTAGGCCTCCATCCAGCTGATGTAAAAATTGACTTCTTATTTTCTTTCAGGCAGGATGCCGCCATAAACGCTACCTACATAGATCGTCAGTTGAATGATGTTTATATGGGTAGGGCTGACTTTCAAGTATCAGATCTTGTACTGGAGACCGACGCTGTGCATGAAGTTAAGCTGGTTGACTGGTCGGCTTTTCACGCCATGGTACTTGAAGACAAGGAAGAGCTTGCGCCAGTGTATGCACGAGCACTGCAGGACGTGATGTATTTTCTTGAAAAAATAAAAACTCACTAAACCTGAGCTGTATGCGGTTTTTCATGCAGGTGTTTCCCGTGCCTTATAAGCTAACACGACAACTGGGGTAGGATCACGAGAGAGGGGGCTCACGTCAGCGCGCGCCGACCTCTACAGTCTTTCATTAATAATGAAGTGAAAAGCCACCTCTAAATATGAGGCCACTATTTGCCACGATCCCTTCTACAAACCCTGTATCTTTATATAAGATGGAAGCGTTTAAGGAAACAAGCTTCCCAAGCTTGAATTTGGTATTGATTCCCATGAGTCCGCCCCAATAGTTTTGATCTTCGCATTGATCCTGGTCTTTTAGTTGCAGTTTGGGCTGGCACCATAGGTTTCCTA
>DCSL01000077.1:13359-13809 GCA_002325615.1 Amoebophilaceae bacterium UBA1467 | reverse complement strand
GGCACCATAGGTTTCCTATCACATCCAAGCCATAATTTTTATAGGTCCACAATCTGGCGGTTTGTAGTTGTATACCTCCATAGCCACGCGTGTAGTAGGGTGAATGGCCACCACTGATGCTCACCAAGAAAGTTTTGTTGCCATGCCCAATATAGTTTTCTAAATAGTACGTGGGTCCGAACGGAGTTAACCCCATTCTGATCAAGGGCATGTAGTTGATGTGAGCCAACTTCAAATGAGGAATTGTAAAAGTGTCCTTTCCCGTGAATAGATAATCTAACTGAGCCCATAAAGAGATGTATAAAATAGGATTGCACAGGAATACAAGCGAGCCTTTCATCAGCTTATCGATGTCGATGCCATCTGTATTGTGTTTACAATTGATATCTTCAATGTAAGATACAATATCGTTACCAGATACGTTTCGCGCTGCCTCTGAAAAGAAAGTAC
>DCSL01000077.1:0-13242 GCA_002325615.1 Amoebophilaceae bacterium UBA1467 | reverse complement strand
CTAGCGACAGGTTTTTAAAATTCTTAAAAAGAAGTTCTAGTGCTAGAACATGATTCGCCTCAGAGCCCCCTATAGTTATTAACAATTGTTTATCTAATATGACAGCAACAGGCTCTTGGGTGAAATAGGGTTTGAAATGCGTTGTTCCTCCTAATCCTAAGAAATGAAAGGAATAATGAGATACAGGAACGCCCAGGCTTCGTGCTCTGAATCCATGTCCATTAACTTCGTGGTTTGCCACTACTGAGAATATATTGCATATGCCATTTAGTACGGTTGTGGCAATTCTGCTCCAAATGCCGTATTGAGCATGTTTGGTACAAAACACGCAATCTTCTGCCTCATTCAAGAGGGCCCTACTTGATATAAGCATTGAGGAAGAGGAGTAGGGAGACCCGTAGCGGTCAAAAATAAACTCCTTGTCGTTCCTATTTCCGACAGCAGCTTGCACCACCCTCGGGAGTATTATAAGTAAGCATGATAGGACCATTGGATAGTTGAGTATTCGTTTGCGCATGTTGGATGGAATTTATTAGCGGAATGGGCGCATGGGTGTATTCGCCCAGTTGAGGGAGCTTGGTTAAGTTTAAACCACCACATTCACAATTCGCTGTGGTACGATGACGATCTTTTTTGGGGGTTTTCCCTGGGTCCACTTCTGAATAATCGTGTGGTCCAATACTTGTTTCTCTATCTCCTTATGGGGCGTGTCCAGTGCAAAGACTAGCTTGGTCCGCACTTTTCCATTGACCGTAATAGGATACTCGAAGCTAGCTTCCTGGATATGGACTGCTTCCCATCGTGGCAAAGGGGCGTGTGCTACGCTGGTGGTATGGCCCAGGTGCTGCCAAAGCTCTTCTGCCATATGGGGAGCAAAAGGAGCCAATAGCACTACCAGGTCTTGCAGCACCACCCGATGGTTACAAGACAGGGCAGTGAGCTCATTGACACAAATCATGAAAGCGCTCACGGCCGTATTGAAGGCATAACGTTCAATAGCTCCTTGTACTTTTTTGATGGTCTTGTGGAGGATCTTAAGGGCTTTTACAGGAGGAGGCATGTCTGTGATGGCTACCAGCCCTGCTGGGTTGTAGAATAGCTTCCAGAGTTTGGCCAAGAACCGAAACACACCGTCGATACCGTGCGTATCCCAGGGCTTGGATTGCTCTAAAGGGCCTAAGAACAAGATGTAAAGCCGCAGTGTATCTGCCCCGTATTGTGCGATGATTGTGTCTGGGTTGATAACATTGTGCTTGGATTTGGACATTTTTTCTACCTCTTCACCACAGATGTATTGCCCGTCTTCGAGTATAAATGTGGCATCTTGTAGTTCAGGTCGCCATTTCCTAAAAGCTTCTATATCTAGCACGCGGTCTTTTACTAAGTCAATAGGCACATGCATGGGCACGGTGTCATATTCTTCTCTAAGATTAAGATGATAGCTGACAAACTGCTGGGTGCCCTTGATGCGATAGGCAAAGCTGGATAGGGCTTGCATCATGCCTTGATTGATCAGTTTTTGGAAAGGCTCTTTTGCATTGATATAGCCTAGATCGTACAAAAACTTTGTCCAAAAGCGAGCGTACAAGAGGTGACCCGTGGCGTGCTCTGCTCCTCCTATATAAAGGTCTACTGATTGCCAATAAGTTTGGGCCGATGGACTTACAAAAGCTTCCTCGTTGTGCGGATCCATGTAGCGTAAGAAGTACCAACTAGAGCCCGCCCAACCTGGCATAGTGCTAAGCTCCAGAGGGTCTCCGGCTGCCGTATGCCAGTGGTCAGCATGGCCCAGAGGTGGCTGGCCCGTGGGGGTAGGCTGGTAGGCTTTGATAGGTGGGAGTGTTAGAGGCAATAATTCTTCAGACAGGGTATAGGGCATGCCATCTTTATAGTAGATGGGAAAAGGCTCTCCCCAGTAGCGTTGTCGACTGAAGATGGCATTTCGCAAGCGAAAGGTGGTTGTAGGCTTGCCCTGCTGGATTGCTGTGAGTTTTTTTAGGATTGCCTCTGTGGCTTCTTGTACCGTGAGGTTATCTAGAAAATCAGAGTTGATGAGCCTGCCTGTTTGGGCCTCGTAAGCTGCCTTGGTCACATCACCACCTGTAACCACTTGCACCATGGGCAGGCGCAACTGTTGGGCAAAAGCATGGTCACGGTTGTCGTGTGCTGGCACACCCATCACTGCCCCAGTACCATACCCTGCCATCACATAATCGGCCACCCAAATGGGTAGCGGCTTTCCAGTAAAAGGGTGCTTGGCATAGGCACCTGTAAATACCCCGGTTACACGCTTTAGATCTGCCAATCGTTCCCTTTCTGTGCGATTCTTTGCCTGGACCATATAGCTGTTGACAGCTGCTTGTTGTTTGGCTATTGTCAGTGATTGGACCAAAGGATGCTCCGGTGCTAGTGCTAGGTAGGTCACGCCAAAGAGGGTTGCAGGCCGGCTAGTAAAGATGTTCAGTGCATGGGTCGTGCCATCTGGTGCCGTTGCTTGAAAGGCAATGGTTGCACCTGGTGACACACCGATCCAATGGCGTTGCATCTCCTTGACAGACGCAGGCCAGTCTAAATCCGTTAGATCCTCCAACAGGCGCGTTGCATAGGCCGTAATGCGCAGGCTCCATTGCTGCATCTTTTTGCGTACCACCGGGTGCCCTCCACGTTCTGACAGCCCCTCTTTGACCTCTTCGTTGGCGAGCACTGTGCCTAACTCAGGACACCAGTTGATCATGGTGTCTTCTAAGAAGGCCAGTCTGTATTTAAGGAGTAGGGCTTGTTGTTCTTTTTCAGGCATTTGCTGCCAAGCTTCGGCTGTGACCATAGGCGTATCTTCATCACACGCAGCTTGTATGTTGTCATTGCCTCCCTTTGTTAAACAAGCCACCAGGTCTTGGATGGAGCGGGCTTTTTGCAAGTGGTTGTCGTACCAGCTGTGAAACAGCTGCAGGAAAATCCACTGGGTCCATCGGTAGTACGAGGGGTCACTTGTGCACACAGCTCGATGCCAGTCGAACGAAAGTCCTAACCGCTGTAGTTGTGCTTGGTAATAGCTGATATTTTGGGAGGTGGCTACAGCAGGGTGTTGGCCTGTTTGCAGGGCGTATTGCTCTGCAGGCAAGCCAAACGCATCGAATCCCATGGGATGCAACACATGATAGCCTTGGCTACGCTTGTAGCGTGCTACAATGTCAGAGGCAATATAACCCAAGGCATGGCCTACATGCAGACCGGCGCCTGAGGGGTATGGAAACATGTCTAGGACGTAAAATTTAGGCTGACCTTGGGCTTCTTGGGTGCGGAAACTTTGGTGCTTGGCCCAGTAATACTGCCACTTTTGCTCTATCGATTTGAAATCATAATGTGCCATATAACATCATCTTCAGTAATAAGTTGATCCTTCGGATGGTCTTGGTGCTATTGCAAGAAGGAATAAGGAATGTTGAAGCATGCTGGCAAATATAAAGACTGGTCTATGTTAATCCTCCATAGCTTGTGCCTATGCCAAGGAGCATCTATCTCAGTTGTATGCGGACCGGACTATCATGTTCAATCAGATTAGGCTAAATTGGCGTTCAACTTGTGTCTGTCCTGCCACTGGGTAGAACAGTGTTGCTTTACAAAAAATTGATATCACGTGCATGTATCACGTCAAAAAACCCTTACAGGAAATAAAAAATAAGCTCCGGAAAATTCCTGTTTCTGAAATTTTGATCCAGTGGTGTAGGTGGGTGCAACAGAAAAAACGAATCTTGGCACTGGTCTTTTTGGGAGGCATTGTCCTCAACCTCATTCTGGGGAGACCTAGTATGGTAACACTGCAAGGTGAGACTATGCGCACACCCTACCGCATCCAATACTTGGACACATGGGGAAGGAATTATCAAGAAGAAATTGATGCCCTCTTGGTGCACTTGCACCACGCTCTATCTACTTCCTTACCAGATTCAGAATTATCCAGGTTCAACGAGCATGATTGCAGTGCGTTTTATTTTGAATCCCCCTTTTTTTATCCAGTCTTTGCCAAGAGCAAAGAAGTTTACCGAAACACAGCAGGTGCCTTTGATCCTACTGTCTTGCCGCTGGTCAATGCTTGGGAGGGTAGTCCTGGTGATATTAATTATTCAGACAGCCTGCAAGTTAATACTCTTTGTGAGTGTGTTAGCTTGGACTACATCGTGGCCAATGCGCAAAGAATCAAAAAACTCAAGGAAGGCGTTAAGCTGGATTTCAGCAGTATCCTAAAAGGCTATGCAGTAGACCACATAGCTGAACTGTTACGTACACATGGCATAGAATACATGTGTATAGTGTTAGGGAGCAAAGCCATGGCACATGGAAAGCCAAGCAAAAACAGGGCTTGGCACATGGCTATCCATCCATATGTAGCCTCTTTAGTAGATGATGAGCTGCAGATTACCATAGAATTAGTGAATAAGGCCGTAGCCATTGCTGGCAAGAAGGGTAAAAACCCGTCCCATCCGAATTGCATCATTGACCCTTCTACCGGCTATCCTGCGCAGCACACACTCCTGGCTGCTGTGGTAGTGAGTAAAGACTGTGGGACTGCCGATGCGTATGCCACAGCCATGATGGTGCGTGGATTGGCGTTTGCCCAGGAGTTGCTAGCGCAACAGGAAGACCTAGCTGCCTTTTTGATTTATGAAAATGATCATGGTTCACCTGATTTTTATGCCTCTCCCAGTTTACACATGCGGAAAAACAGCCATACCATCACTCTTCAGCCTGTCCAGGAATCGTCTTGAGCCGTATTTCATACACCTGTTGTGTACTTGCTGTGACCTTGAAGCGATCATCGATTCTATGGCCCAGTATCCACACAATTTTACCACCAGAGGTCACCACCCACACCTGTGCTTTCAAGGGGACGGGAATTTTTTTGTCGATTAAAAAATCACTCAATTTTTTTCGCTGTCGCATGCCTAGGGGGTAAAATACATCGCCCGGTTGCCACTTGCGTACGACCAAGGGAAACTTTAATTGAGCCCTGTTCAGGGCAGCCACTTCCTTGTTGGCCACTATGGTATACTGTGCCCTGGGTATGTGCGTGCACTGGAGCTTATGAGGCGGCATGGTCAAAGACTTTGTCGTTGCATCGATCGTGTAGGACTGGGAGCTTGGCTTGGTACAGGGTGTCACAATCCAATGTCCTCGGTCTACATAAAGCCGATGCCTAGCAGCCTCAAACATTGTCCCAGTGGGATGTTTTTGGGCCAGTAGATTGCTGATTTGTATAAAGTTGAACCCGAAAGACTTGAGCAATTCCCACGCTACTACGGGGGCCCAAGGTTTGTCTTGTATGGCATGAATAGCTACATAATAGTCTGTTCCTTGGTGGCGACATATTTGTTGGCAGACGGTTGCTACCTGTTCGTTAAATACCGCTTCTACCTGACCCAACCGCTCCAAGGTTAGCCTAAAGGTAGCTTCCAGGCGAGGATTTAGCTTTTGAAGAAAAGGCACTACCTGGTTTCTCATCAGATTTCTTTGGTAGTTATCTTGGCGATTAGAACTGTCTTCGCGCCAGGTCAACCCTTCCGCTTGTGCATATTTTAGAATTTCAGCTTTGTTGGAAAAAAGCAAGGGTCTGATATACCTGCCTCGTGCAGCCAAAATGCCATGAAGACCTGCAATACCCGTTCCCTTAGTGAGGTGCAGCAACACGGTTTCTAGGTTGTCGGTGCCATGGTGTGCAGTAGCCACTTTTTCAAAACCATGTTCCTCACAAAGTGTCTGAAACCATGCATAACGGAGCGTCCGGGCAGCCATCTGAATAGATATGCCCCGCGTTTGCGCATAAGTGGGCAGATCAAAGGCATGGACGTAAAAAGCAACTTCATATTGTTGTGCTAAGGCACGCACCCATGCCTCGTCTTGGTCTGATGCTGTGCCTCTCAGGCCGAAATTGCAATGGGCCACAGCAAAGCTTAATTTTGCTTGGTGAAAGAGAGTGCTCATCACTACAGAGTCCACGCCCCCACTCACTGCCAAAAGCGTAGGTCCTTTTTGTGGCAAGAGTTGTTTTTTAAGGGTAAATGAGAGAAATGCGTTCAGCATGCGGGTATTGCGTAGCTTCGTAGAACGTGTGCTTAGGGTTGTCTTAGCAAGGGCTACTACTGGACGTAAATATCACTATAAACGGCGAAAAGCCGTACTGGTCTGACAAGATGGTTCATCTTTTAAGGTACTGCAGTGAATCAACATGTTGGTAAACAACAGCTAGCTATGAAATGTTCTGAAGGTATGTGGAGGATATGGTCCTGGAAGTGTCTTTTGCTGCTGCTATTAGGTGTTTATACAGTGGCGTATGCCCAGGAAAAGATGGAGGTGAGCCTTCGTGCTGAGCATTTGGAGAGTGATGTAATCAACGACGAACCTTGCAAGAAGCTCGTGGGGAAGGTGGTGATTGGCTTGGAGAAGTTCACCATTCAGGCAGATAATGCTATTTATTATGACAAAAGAAAACTAATTGAAGCCCAGGGCCATGTTAAGATTATCCATGAGGATGGCTCTGTTATTGTAGCAGATCAGCTCCTTTATGAGGAGGAGCACCAGTTGGCCAAACTGCGTGGCCATGTAGTTTACCAATCAGATACGACGACCTTCTACACAGATCATTTCGACTATGACATGGAGACCAAGCAAGGGTACTTTGTGCAGGGAGGCAAACTGATAGAAGGAAATAATGTACTGACCAGTGAGTCTGGGCAGTATAACAATCTAGATAAGGCGGCCACCTTTGATCAAAAAGTAGAACTGGTTAATCAAGACTATACCTTGCAATGCGATACCTTACATTACAATACTGTTACAAAAATAGCCCAGTTCGGAGGCCTTACAAAAATTACTAGCAAAGATGGTAAGCATACACTTACGACCCATGAGGGAGGAGAGTACAACACCAGCAGTCAGCAGAGCACCTTTGCGCAGAGTAAAATAGAGACAGCGGCTTACACACTGCATGGCGACTTGCTCAGGTTAGACAAAACAGAAGAAATTTACACAGCTATTGGCCATGTCAAACTTGTGTCTAAAGAAGATGATGTGATTATTTCGGGTGATTATGGCCAATACCAAAAAAAGAAAGGCATAGCCAAGGTCTATGGGAACGCATTGATGACAAAGATTTTGGAAGAAGACACGTTGTACCTATCTGCGGATACTTTTGTGGCTACAGAAAAAGAGCCAACCAAAGACGGCACCGACAACACCACAGTACGTGCCTACCACAACGTAAAACTCTACAAAAAAGACTTCCAGGGCAAAGCTGATACCATGGTCTACCAAGGTGCTGACTCCACCATTTATTTTTATGGCGATCCTATCTTTTGGAGCAATGCAAGCCAGCTTACTGCTGATTCTGTACACATCCTGCTCCAGGACAAATCATTCCATGAAATGCACATGAACACCCGTGCTTTTGTTGCTTCTGAAGATGTTACAGGGCACTATAACCAGCTACAAGGGAGAAGTATGGTCGCCTTCTTTAAGGAAAATAAGATGGATTCCATAGAGATAGATGGGAACGCAGAGAGTATTTATTTTGTTGTGGACGACACTGGGCAATTAAAAGGAATGAACCACTTACGATGTAGCCAGATTCGTATCGATATGGAAGAAGATGCCATCGCTGGCATCACATTTCGGCGTAAACCGATAGGTGCATTCTATCCACCACATGCAATTGTAGAAGAAGCCAAAGAGCTAGAGAATTTCAACTGGAGAATTACCGAACAGCCTACCAGACAAGAAGTCGTAGAACATGGTTATGGAACACGAAAAGTGTATAAAAAATTTAAGCTCAATCAAAAGCACTGAAGCCTATGCCTTGCTATTAATTAATGGAACTTTGACAAAGTAGTTACTATCTCCTACTTTTGTCTCCTATGTTATACAAGAACCTGTGTGCTTCAATACTGGTCTTAGGCCTCCTGTCTTCTTGTGCGTTACAGAGCACGTCCACAGCTCTTACCAAATATCAGCAGGCTATCACGTGTTATGAGGCTGAAGATTATTACGAAGCATTGCAGTTATTTGAAGAAACTCTTCCCCTGCTGCGAGGCAAAAAAGAAGAAGCGTCCGCGTGTTTTTGCCAGGCTTATTGCAGCTTCCATCGAAAGAACTACATACAAAGCTCAGATCGCTTCAAGCATTTTCGTGAAACATTCCTCGGAGATCCCCGTGTAGAAGAAGCCATGTACATGCAAGGCCATGCGCTGTATTTGGAATCACCTGATGTGAAGCTTGACCAAGCACTCACCCAAGAGGCGGTCCATGTACTCCGTAGCTACCTCAGCTATTATCCTGGGGGTGTTTATGTGGACGAAGCTAACGTCCAATTGGAGGAGCTGGATAATAAACTTGCCCTCAAGCATTTTAACAATGCTAAGTTCTATTCCCAGCTGACCTACTACCGAGCAGCCGTTGTAGCCCTGGGGAATTTTCAAAAGGATTTCCCTGACTCCTCCTATAACGAGGAAGCTGCTTATTTGAAAGCTGATGCACAATATCGATATCTCAAAGAGACAAAGGGAACCGCCAAAAAGGAACAGTCAGATATTGCTATTAAGTACTGCCAAGAATTTTTGGGTGCCTATCCTGATAGCCAGTATACTTTAGTAGTCCAAGAGATGTACACAAACTTATCCTCTGGCAAAAAGTCAGCTGCAAACAGAAACTAAAGCATTAATGATGATGAAACAAAGTATAGCTCTGACCCCAAGAAATTTCGTGGAGCTGGTGAAGTCCACGGGTAATATTTATGAGACTACAGTAATTATTGCCAAAAGAGCCAAACAAATTGCTGTAAAAACCAAGGAAGAGCTAGATGCCAAGCTTGCTGAGTTTATTTCTCACTCAGACAACGTAGAGGAAGTTTTTGAGAACAAAGAGCATATGGAAATCTCTACATCTTATGAAAAACAGCCTAAGCCTGTCATCATCGCCACCGAAGAGTTTTTGGCTGATAAAATGATGTATCGTTATCCTGAGGAAGCGACTTCTCTAAAAATATAATCTACCCACTTGGGGTGCAGGTGATCTTACTGATGTCATGCTCTCTTTTCAAAGAGTGCCCGCTGCGTTAGGTTAGAATATGCTGGTCAGCTGACTATGATACACGTCAAGGTCCTGGCTCGGTGGGTAACTCACCTCTAAAAAAGGGTCCAGTGAATTGGGTATGCCCGTTACCTCTTGATCTTGCTGTCATCATCACCATTCTCCGTAATAGGGGGCATGGGCGTAAGTCCTACAGTGCCTTTCTACTCAGCTATAAAAACAGAAAGACATGAAAAAGATTGCTTTACATATTCAGATTCTGATAGGGCTGGTTTTGGGACTCTTATTTGCGCTACTAAGCGTAACGCTAGGTTGGTCTCCCTCTTTTACCATTAATTACATTAAGCCTTTTGGCACAATTTTCTTGAATAGCTTGAAGATGGTTGCTATCCCACTTGTCTTTGTCTCGCTTGTAGTTGGTGTTACTAGTATTGAAGATGTTGCCAAGCTTTCAAGAATTGGGGGTAAAACCTTTCTTATCTACACTGCTACTACCATTTTGGCCGTTGCACTAGGCCTCATAATTGCTAATCTAATCAAGCCCGGACAGGTCATCTCTGAACAAACTAGAGACCGCCTTATGACGCTTTATACTGGTGAGGCAGAACAGCACGTGTCTACTACACAAGTAATCAGGGAACAAGGTGAGCCCCTTCAACTTCTCGTGGACCTTGTTCCTGAAAACCTAGTGGCTAGTATGGGCAACAATAAAAATTTGTTGCAAGTAGTATTGGTTGCTATTCTGCTCGGGGTAGCATTACTAAAAATTCCACCTAGAAAGAGCAGGCCTGTTGTTCTGTTTTTTGAAGGCCTCAATGATGCGATTATAGAGCTGATCCGATTTATTATGAAGCTGGCGCCTATTGGGGTGTTCGCATTGGTCGCTTCCTTATTGGTAGAAGTAGCGGGAGATAACAATCCTAACGAAGTTTTTGGGATACTCTATGCACTATTGTGGTATGTAGCCACCGTCGTTTTGGGTTTAGCACTCATGACTTTTGGTGTCTATCCCATCATTCTAAGACTATTTACCAAAATGGGCTGCATCGACTTTTTTCAAGGCATATACCCTGCACAGTTAGTAGCCTTTACTACCAGCTCTAGCTCAGCTACTTTGCCGGTTACCATGGAAAGGGCGGAAAGACACCTAGGCATTTCCGAAGAAATTAGCAGCTTCGTGTTGCCGCTAGGAGCTACTGTAAACATGGATGGAACAGCCCTCTATCAGGGGGTTGCCATTGTTTTTATTGCCCAGGCCCTAGGGCTAGATCTATCCATTACAGCACAGCTTTTAATTCTTGCCAATGTAGTCATCTCTTCTATTGGTGTGGCAGGAGTGCCCGGAGGTGCTATGGTAACAACTATGGTGCTGCTACAATCGCTGGGCATACCTGCGGCAGGAATAGCTTTGATCTTGGCGCCCGACAGGATTTTAGACATGTGCAGAACGGTTACCAATATTACGGGAGATGCTGTTGTAGCTGTTATGATAGCTAGTTCAGAAGGAGAATTGGCGGAGGGGAGCAATAAGAAATTGCTGGAAAACGAGGATGACTGAATTTAGTTTAGTGTAGGAGGGCTTTTAAGCACTATTAGGCAGTAATTCAACAGGAATCACAGTGATTTTTCCTGCGATGATCTACCGACCAGTGACCCCGCTGGGGCTCGAACCCAGGACCCTCTCCTTAAAAGGGAGATGCTCTACCAACTGAGCTACGGAATCAGCCTTCTTTTAAAGCAATGCAAAATTAGTAGGGAATGTGGAAAATAAAAAGCTAACGAGCTTTGTAACTTATTCCTGTACTACCTTTTACTACTCCTTTATGAACGGACGCGCGTCCAGTTTGGATGAAATTGCTTTTGGAGCATGTCAATGGTACTGACAAGTAGGCTAGCATCGCAGCAATAGAAAAAGATACTATAAGGTTACTAACCCCAAAGAAGTCCTGATTTTGACGATTACCTTTCTTGGTACGGGATCATCGCAGGGAGTTCCTGTGATTGCCTGTTCGTGCCCCACCTGCCACTCATCAGATTCCAAAGACAAACGGCTTAGAAGCTCCATTTATCTTACCCAGCACGACACAAGCATACTCATCGATTCCGGGCCTGACCTGAGGCAGCAGGTGCTCAGTGCAGGGATCGAGCGGCTAGATGCACTTTTATTGACCCATGGGCATAGGGACCATACTGGAGGGCTCAGCGAGATGAGAAGTTTTGTCTTCAAACACGAGAAGGAAATACCCCTCTATGCTAGTGCCCATGTACTCGAGTGTCTTCAACAAGAATTTACTTATTTATTCGCAAGAACACCGCACCAAGAAATCTCTAATTTTGAGCTCCATACCATCGAAAATTGTCCCTTTCAGATCGAAAATCTGACCGTTGTGCCCATTCGGGTATACCACCATACTTTGCCCATCTGGGGATTTAGGCTAGGCGAGCTCACCTATATTACAGATGCTAAAAGTATTGCTGAGGAGGAAATAGCCAAAATAAGAGGCACTACTGTTTTGATCGTGAATGCCCTTCAAAGAGAGCCACATCTTGCTCATTTTAGTTTGACAGAGGCCATTGCTCTTGCCCAACAAGTCAATGCTAAAGTGACCTATCTGACGCACATAAGCCACTGCCTAGGATTCCATAAGAAAGTATCAAAAGAGCTCCCTAGAGGCATCTATTTAGCGTATGACGGCCTGAAGGTCAGCTTGTGAGTTACCGTTGCTGTGCTAATCAACCATATTGATCTTCAGCGCGTTGGTACACTTCTTAGCTTGTATGGGTACAGTCATATATGGTCTTAAGAAGGCTGTTGACAGTAACCCTGGCAGTGATTATGGGTACTGAGGTATCAATGAAAGAATAAATGAGCCCTGTCTTGGTACATTTCCAGGTTAAGGCTGGTTATGTAAGCTATTCTTTTTGTGGCCTCTAGAGCACCGCAAAATGCATCAACATCGAAGGTTTTCGTCAAATCTTGCACGGAGAAAAAGAAATCAATGTGCCTCAGGCTTGGCACCAAGTAGCTTACCGTTTCTTCTTTACCTGTCACACCCCTATTTTTGATAAGCCTACATGTGCAGTGTTCTGTTTCAAATAAGAAATGGGTGGTACTTCTGTCTGTATGAACTGTTGTCTCCAAGCAAGAATCTACCACTTTGGCCAATTGGAGGGTTGTAGTTCGGTTGATCAGCCATGCAAGTTTATATGCTTTAAGTGCGCTGGTAATGCCCAGCAAAGTAGCATCTTCTAGTGGGCCTGTGATAATGAGTTGTGTCTTTTTCACAAAACGTCCATCGGCTTGTTATACATTTAAACCAGCGCCTACAGACGCATCCGGAGCGGGGCACACTTCTTTGTAAAGTCCCAAATAATTTATTTATTTGCAACCTCGCTAACGAAACAACCGCAAACAATGTCAGAAATAAAGTCAAGAATAACTACTATCATCGTTGAAAAACTAGGGGTTGATGCCTCAGTGGTGAAGCCTGAGGCTAATTTTTCTAATGATTTAGGGGCAGATTCCTTAGACAAAGTGGAGTTCATCATGGATGTCGAAAAAGAGTTTGGTATCTCTATTCCAGACGAGGAAGCAGAAAAGCTCCAAACGGTAGGCGAGGCCATTGCTTACCTTGAGAAAAACTTACAATAAGGCAAAGAGGCTAGCCTGTACACTAGCTCAAGTTCCTCTTGATTATTCTTATGGGTATTAAAAGAATCGTCATCACCGGTTTAGGAGCATTAACACCCATTGGCAACAATGTAGAGGCGTACTGGCAAGGACTTTCAAAGGGAGTGAGTGGTGCAGCACCTATCACACGGTTTGATGCTTCAAAGCGTAGGACTCGGTTTGCTTGCGAGCTGAAGGACTACCGGGAAGAAGACCATTTTGAGCGGAAAGAGGCCAGAAAAATGGACCCTTGCTCTCAATACGCTCTTGTAGTATGTGAAGAAGCCCTAAAAGATTCAGGGTTAGCCTTGGCAAAGGAAAAATCAGAAAGGATAGGGGTCGTTTGGGGTACTGGCATTGGCGGTTTGCAGAGTCTTTCAGAATCCATTATAGATTTTTCGAACAGTGGAGCAACTCCCAAGATGAGTCCTTTTTTCATCCCCAAGATGATCGCTAACATGCCTGCAGGGCACATTTCCATCAAGTATGGTTTG
>DCSL01000068.1:16138-17000 GCA_002325615.1 Amoebophilaceae bacterium UBA1467 | reverse complement strand
AACACTGTAATCTGACGGTCGATCTCATGCTCAATGGCCAGCTGTACATTGCGAATAGAGTTCATGTTTTTAACCTCTACTCGCTGTCCAAACGCAGGGGCATCTTTCAGCATTACCGAGATATTGACATCGCAACGCAACGAACCTTCTTCCATATTGCCATCACAAATGTTCAAATACCGAACCAACTTCCTGATCTCGCCCAGCAGGCTATACGCTTCTTCAGATGTTCTAAGTACTGGCTTAGTCACCACCTCAATAAGCGCCACGCCAGCTCGGTTAAAGTCCAGCAACGTCTTGCCCTGTACCAGGCCATGCACCGATTTTCCAGCATCTTCTTCCAGGTGAATGCGCTCTAAAGCAATTTGTTTTTCATGGCCCTCCTGTGTATCGATGGCCAGGTAACCTCCCCGGCAAATGGGCGTTCTGTCTTGCGTAATCTGGTAGCCTTTGGGCAGATCAGGATAGAAGTAGTTTTTTCTGGAGAAGATACTCTCTCGAGTAATTTCGGAGTGACAGGCCAGTCCCATTTTGATGGCATAAGCAACTGCCTGCTTGTTAATAAGGGGCAAAGTACCAGGATGAGCCAAGGTCACTGTGCTCACTTGGGTATTGGGCAAGGCCCCATAGGCTGCTGCTTCTGGCGCAAACATTTTGCGCTGCAAAGACAGCTGCGCATGCACTTCCAAGCCAATGATAACAGTATACTTTTCTCTAATGGACGTGTTCATGGATTTCCTTAATAATCCCTCTTTGCCATGTTTTTCTCCAATATCTCTTCAGCCCTCCGCAGCACTTGCGGCAAACTACCCACCTCCTTTCCTCCAGCAGCAGCAAAAGTAGGGTTGCCTCCCCCCCCCCC
>DCSL01000068.1:1866-16073 GCA_002325615.1 Amoebophilaceae bacterium UBA1467 | reverse complement strand
TTTTTGGCAATGTCCTGAGCATTTTGTGGCCACCGCTGAGCCAAATCTTTAGAAAGGGCTACTACAATATGTGGTTTTTGCTCCACAACAGCAGCCAGTACTACAAAGCAGGGTTCCCTTACCTCTTGCAAAGCCAATGCTACCTGCTTGAGGGCGGCTACTTGCGGCAGCTCTACCTGAGCAATCATGGTGTGAATACCATGGGTCTTTTTGAGGTTGCTACGCAACTGACCAGTAATGGTTTGAACTTGTACGGCTTCGTAGGTGGCCAATTTCTTGCTTAGTACAGCCTTCTCTTCCAATAATTGTTGGACTGCTTTTGTGAGGTCTTTGGGATGCTTGAGCAATGCTTGGAGGGTACCAAGCAGGGTCAGCTGGTGGTGGACCAAGCGTTCAGCAGCTACTGCCGTCACCGCCTCTATCCTACGCACACCAGCAGCCACCGCAGCAATGGCCGTAATCTTGAAAAAGCCCAGCTGTCCTGTAGCAGGCACATGGGTGCCACCACACAGCTCTATAGAAAAGGAAGGATCAAACGTAATCACACGTACGTGCTCGCCATACTTCTCGCCAAAAAGTGCTGCAGCACCCATGGCTTTGGCGGCTGACAAGGATACATGGCGCTGTTCTTGTAGGACAATGTTGTCTCTAATCTTTTGGTTCACAGCACCTTCAATTTGTGTAAGCTCTTGAGGACTCAGGTTGGTAGGGTGTGAAAAGTCGAACCTCAGCAACTGATCATTTACGAAAGAGCCCCGCTGCTCCACATGAGGGCCCAAAACCTGCCTCAGGGCAGCATGCAAAAGGTGCGTAGCTGTGTGGTTATTGGCAGTCAGCACGCGCCTTTCCTGGTCCACTATAGCCTGTAGAGGGACTGTAACCGATGAAGGAAGATGGTCCACATAATGGACGATGAGGTCATTTTCTTTTTGAGTATCGAGCACGGCGATCATCTCTCCTACTGCTTCCAACCGTCCTGTATCGCCCACTTGGCCACCCCCTGCTGGATAAAAAGGCGTTTGGTCTAGAACCACCTGATATACTTGCTTGTCGTGCGTTTTGACTGTACGATATTTGATGATTCGGGCTTTGGCTTCCAGCTGATCATAGCCTAGAAAAGAGGGAGAAGCCCCCTCCATCACCATCATCCAGTCGCCTTGTTCTACCACAGCCGCTTGCCTAGAACGTCGGCGCTGGGCCTGCAATGCTTGAGAAAATCCCGCTTCATCCACCATTAAGCCATGCTCTTTTGCGATGAGCATCGTCAGATCCAAAGGAAAGCCATATGTATCGTACAGTTCAAAGACTGTGGCGCCATCAATTACAGCAGACTTTCCTCGTAGTGACTGACCCATTTGATCTAGCTTTTGCAAGCCCGTAGTCAAGGTTCTGAGAAATGCTGCTTCTTCCTCCTTGACAGTTTTTTCAATGTGGCCTTGTTGCTGCCGCAAGTGCGGATATACTGATCGCAACTGTTGGGCCAGCACTCCTACTAAATGGTACATAAAAGGTACCTCAAAGCCCAGGTATGTATAGCCATAGCGAACTGCCCTCCTCAGCATTCTCCTGATTACATAGCCTGCCTTTACATTCGAAGGGGGCTGCCCATCTGCAATGGCAAAAGTTATTGCACGGAGGTGGTCCACTACCACCCTAATAGCCGTGTCAATTGCTCCCTCTCGTCCGTACACCTGGCCCGCTGCAGTAGCAGTAGCCTCTATAAGCGGCACAAAAAGATCTGTGTCGTAACTAGAGTCTTTGGCTTGAAGCACCATGACCAACCGCTCCAGTCCCATGCCCGTATCCACATGTTTGGCAGGCAGATGCTCAAGTCGGCCCGTAGTCAGGCGGTTGTACTGCATAAATACCAAATTCCACAGTTCAATCACCTGCGGATGGCCCTTATTCACAAGTGCCTGACCCGGCACTTGCTGCCGCGCTGCCTCTGGTCTAATATCTATATGAATCTCTGTACAAGGACCACAAGGACCGGTATCGCCCATCTCCCAAAAGTTGTCCTGCTTGGCAAACGACAAAATTTGCTCAGCTGCTATGTACTGCTCCCAAATGGCCCTAGCCTCCTCATCGGGTCCCAGCTGGTCTTGTTGATCTCCTCCAAAAATGGTCACATACAGCCTCTCGTGAGGCAGTTGATACACTGTAGTCAGTAATTCCCAGGCCCACTGAATTGCTTTTTCCTTGAAATAATCCCCAAAAGACCAGTTGCCCAGCATCTCAAACATCGTGTGGTGATACGTATCCGTGCCCACCTCCTCCAAGTCGTTGTGCTTACCCGATACCCGCAGGCAAGGCTGAGTGCTAATAGCCCGTTGGTAGGGAGCTTTATGATGGTCCAGAAAAAAATCTTTGAACTGGTTCATGCCAGCATTAGTGAACATCAGAGTAGCATCCTCCTTGTTCACAATAGGTACAGCAGCCACGTGCTTATGGCCCCTTTGTTCAAAAAATTGTATAAACCGCTTCCTGGCCTCTTCTGCTTTCATTTTACGGGA
This sequence comes from Amoebophilaceae bacterium UBA1467, assembly GCA_002325615.1. Taxonomy (GTDB): domain Bacteria; phylum Bacteroidota; class Bacteroidia; order Cytophagales; family Amoebophilaceae; genus UBA8403. The sequence continues at coordinate 13,560 of DCSL01000068.1, read as the reverse complement.
GGTTTCAAAGATTTTTCCACGAGTCTAAACTTGGAATTCAAGAAAATTACTGCTTATCTTGCGGGCGTATTTACAAATAAAAAGCAAATCTACGACAATTCAGGCTATCTACTCGTAACATGGCACGAATAAAGTACTATTACAATACGGAGACCTGCAGTTACGAAAGAATAAAGACTTCAAAATGGGATGTTTTTTTTGACTTATTGGGTTTTCTGACTGTCTCTTTGGTGATTGCTATCGGAATTTTCTGGGGGTACACTACTTACTTTGGCTCCCCTCAAGAAGCCTGGCTCAGACAAGAAAATTCTCGACTTCGATTCCACTACGACCAACTCCAACAAGAAGTAGAAAAAAGCAATGAAGTACTGGCCTACCTGCAAGACCAGGATCATAGTCTCTATCGCATGATCTTAGAAATAGAGCCTATTCCCTATCCTGTAAGAAAAGTGGGCATGAATGATACAGATCGTTACCAAGACCTAATTGACAAGAATGAATTGATTGCGACTACCGTTCAAAAAGTAGACCAGCTTAAACGACAGTTGCACATCCAGTCCAAATCATATGATGAGATTCAGAAGCTAGCACAAGAAAACGAGAAGAGACTGGCTGCGCTACCCGCTATTCAACCTCTTTCTAACAAAGACTTAAAATACTTGTCATCCCCTTTTGGTATGCGCCTCCACCCTATTCACAAAATTCCCAGGATGCATGAAGGTGTAGACTTTGTTGCTCCCAGAGGAACTCCTATTTATGCTACCGGCAACGGTGTTGTGAAGCTAACCAAAAGAAGCTTCGGAGGGTATGGCAACCAAGTTGAGATTGACCATGGCTATGGGTTCTTAACCAAGTACTGCCACATGCAGGATTTCAAAGTAAAACCTGGACAAAAAGTAGCAAGAGGGCAGTGTATAGGCTATGTAGGTAATACTGGTGCATCTACAGCTCCCCACTTACACTATGAAGTAGTAAAAAACAGAAAGAAAATAAATCCTGCTCACTACTTCACCAATGATTTAGATGCGAAGCAGTACGACATGCTCTTGGAGTTAGCCTCCAGAAAGATTCGAACTTCTTCTTAGAGTCTGTCTAATATCTTTATAAGCCTGTATTCAGCTTTCTTTCGCAGGTTTTCCATCAACGCCGGAATTTATCTAACTGCGCCAACGAATGTTCTGCTACCCATCTTGGGGGCATTAAAATGAACTTGTGTAGTCCATGTCTTTTAGCAACAGTGCCGCAGGCGCCTAGTAGGGAGTGTACCTTCTTAGAAAAATTAGCTCCATTATAACCCCCATGCACTAGCACATTTTTTGCTTCTTTTAACTCATACCGGTTATACATGAGCGCTTCTAGGCCTGCTGTTCTATCTGTTACGTTGGCCGTCGCCACATGGGTAGTATGGTTCAAGCCTTTGTTGACAACAAAGGTATGTCTTTTAATGCCACTCACTTTTTTGCCAACATCATAACCTTGATGCACGGCTTTATCACCGCTTTTGACACTTTGTGAATCAAGTATGCAAAAACTTGTTTGAGATGAACGCCCATCCTTTCAACGAACCTCCGTAACTAATTTTTTTTAAGGCTTCTTCTAGAAAGCTTATTTCTTTGTCTTCCTGTTTTTTTACTCTATATCCTGAAGTTAAGTATATACATTTTTCCATTGTAGAAAAGCACTGAGGAACATCCTCCACTAACATCCACTTTTCAATAAGTATAGGATGGTACAGAATGCATCATAGAGTGCTACCTTGCGAAGTCTTGTTTTCTTTCTTGCATTTTATAATAGGGGCTGTTATTACTGAAAATCGCTCGCTGATAATATCACTAGGGCAAGTTTTACGTAGCATATAATGTCACTTTAGATAGATGAAAAAGAATAGTACCTCACCCAATGACTCGATTGATTGCAAAAAAATGTTTGGGGCAGCACTTCCTCCGAGACAAAAACATTGCTCATAAGATTGTCAGTGCTTTAAGTAAAGAACCCCGTACAATTGTGGAGGTAGGGCCTGGCACAGGGATTTTGACTGAGCTATTGGTACAGCAAAAGGACCTTGACCTATACCTAGTAGAAGTGGATCCTGATCTGGTGTCTTACCTAAAACAAACCTATCCCACATTGCGGAATCGCATCATTGCGGCTGATTTTCTCAAGCTAGCACTCACCCGATTGCACCATGGACCTGTAGCCATTATCGGTAATTTTCCTTATAACATTTCCTCACAAATATTTTTCAAGGTCTTGGAACACCGGCAGCAAGTTTATGAAGTAGTAGGCATGATTCAGAAAGAAGTAGCAGAACGCCTCACTGCCAAATCTGGAAGTAAGGTATATGGTATTCTTAGTGTTTTGCTACAAGCTTTTTACGACCTCGAGTATCTCTTTGCTGTAGGGCCGCAGGTATTTTCTCCTGCCTCTAAGGTACAATCTGCTGTGATACGCTTGCGAAGAAATAGCACACTACAGCTCGATGTTGATGAGAAACTTTTCTTCAGAGTGGTCAAAGCAGGCTTTCAACAGCGCAGAAAGACTTTACGCAATGCGTTAAAGCCATTACTTCCCGCAACGAAACAGCCCCCCCTCCTATTGGCAAAAAGAGCAGAACAACTTACAGTGACAGATTTTGTGGCCCTCACCAAGTACATAGCAATGGGTTGATCGAGTCCTTGGGGCTTACACGCGTCTCAATTGGTACACTCATTTTAATTCTCTGGCAACATCGGAGCATCAGGTATAACTGTCTCTTCTTCTTGGCGTGCTGCCAGCCATACGTCAACATTATCGCCAATTCTCACCTGTTGTCCAGCATCAGGGTGTTGCCTTAAAATCGTGCCAGGTGCTTGATCAGTAGCAGATTCGTAGGAAATGTTACCTGCTTGTATGCCAACGCTTAGTAGCACAGGCTTGGCGTCTGCTAGCTTCATGCCTACTACTTGGGGTACTTCAACCATCTGGTTACCTAGCCCAGCCCCTACTACCAGATCAATTCTGGCACCTTGAGCAATCAAAGTTCCGGTCGCTATCTCCCTACCCTGGTGCCACTGCTCAAGTACGGCATTTTGAGCAATGTCTGGTACGTATTTGATGGCACCCAGCAATAATCCGTGGCTTTTTAAGCGCACATGAGCGTTTCTGACAGAACCATCTACAAGGTCAGGCATCTTGACCTTGGGGGGCGTTTTAGTGTTGAGCGTCAGGTAAATCTTTCTTCCTTCTTTAACACGTGCACCTGCTTTGGGGTATTGCTGTAGGACGGTCATGGGAGGATAGTCAGGTTCATAGGAAAATTCTTCGGTGACTTCAAAACGCAAGTTTCGCTGAGCCAAATAGGCATCTACTTCTTCTAGGGAAATACCTTGTAAATTAGGTACAGTGATAAACTGACCATGGTGGGTCAAGACTGGCAACAGGAAATTAAAAAACAAGAACAAAACACAGCTTCCCACCACTGCCATTAGACTGAGGTGTAGCACAATGAGCTTAAGAAAAGGCCTGTTGAGTTTCATAGTCCTATTGTGGGGTGTGCTTTTGGAGACCATACTGAATGATATTCTGTATAAACGCAAGGGGCGTGTAGCCATGCAGTGCGCACTGGTGGAAAATACAGGTAGCAGGTGTCATCGCAGGCAGTGCATTGACTTCAATGATCCAGGTTTCAACATGGATGGGGTTGTAAATCTTGACAAAAGCATCAATACGGGCATACCCTTCTAGGTCCAGGAGTTGGGCCACTTTTTCTAGGTCTTTCCTCACCCGGTCAGCCACTTGCTGGTTGATGGCAGGGTTTGGATGGAAGCGTGCTGGCGTGATGTTTTGACCCTCTCCTGCCAAAAATTTTTCTTCCAGAGAAAGTACCTCTCCAATAGACAAGACTTCTGAGGGAGAAAATATTTCATAGGTTCTGTGGCCTCGTTCATCCAGGTGGGTTAGCAATCCACCAGTAATCTCCAGAAAATGTGCTGCATCCCCCTGTTCCACCAGCGCTTCCACTAAGAAACACGGCTTTTGTGGAAATTCATAGCTAGGCTGAAGTCCAAGGGTTTGCACGTGAGTAGCAGACAAGCTTGCTGTAGTTCTAAAAGTAGCTAAGGCATAGGCAATAAGCATGGCCCGGTTCTGGATTTTGATGACAGCAGCACTACAACCCTCATCGACAGGCTTAGCAATAAAAGGGTAACTGAATTGGGCTTCTAGGGTAAGAATGGCAGCCGCGGTGTCTTGCTCCCATATTGCCTGGGGCATCAGCACCTGATCAGCCACGTGTACGCCTTTCGAACATAGAAATTGGTTAGTCTTCAACTTGTCAATCGTTAATTGTGCACTTTGAATACCTGATCCGTTGTAAGGAATACCCTGCTGTGATAAAATCGCCTGTAAGACCCCATCTTCTCCAGGACGGCCATGCAGGGCAATAAATACAAAGTCAATGCGTTGGCCTAGCTCCTCGTAGACAAGCTCCTCAGGCTGCAAGCTTTGCACACCAGCATACTGGCGCATGATCGCAGAAGCTTCTTTCTGAATGGGTTCCATGAGGGCCTGGTACTGAGAGGTTGTAGGACGCAAGAGCTTCTCATGGATATCGTCAGCATTGTCTTTGAGCAGGATATTGATAGGCAGCACAAAGAGCCGTTGCTGTTCGGGGGTTCCAGACAAGAAAAGGGGGACAGGTGTATACTCCGTAGAAGAAACTAGTTTTTCGAAGATATTTCTACCACTTTCTACAGAGATATGGCGCTCGGCTGAAAAGCCGCCCATAATGACACCCACACGTAACTTTGTAGTCGTCTCTTGGTCGCTGCCGGTTTTGTGCTGATCAAGGTTATCCAATAACTGTGACGCAACTCGCTTGGTGGTGCGCATCCTGACAGCCAGCGAAGTTCGGATTAAGAAAGTAAGTAGTTGGGTAGGATTCAGGCCCACTTCGGCTGCCTGGTGAAATAGAAAAGAAGCAGGGTTCATTCCTGCAGTTGTGTTGGGGTCATTGAGATAGACTTGGTGATTAGGCGTAAAAAATCCATCTATACGAGCGTATACCTGAAAGCAAAAGGTTTTAAAAAGGACTGTACAAGCTTTTCTGATAGCATGTAGGTGTACAGCTGGCAATTGCATAGGCGTCTCCTTGCGCACCATGCCTGGGAGGTACTTAGCCCGATAATCAAAGTGCATATTTCCTTTTATCATCTCTGTAGGAGGTAAGGCAACAGGCTGACCTGGGATTTCCTCTAAAACAATGCAGGAGAATTCTCTACCTACTATATAGGCTTCTAACAAAACCGCTTCCTCACCCTGAAGACTGTTGAGTTGAATAGGTGCACGGCTGGCGCTAAAATGATGGTCTAAGTATTGAAGCAGGGCAGTAGGGTGGTCAATAACGTACCCCTCAATAGCTACAGGCAGGCCAATGCCTTCTCGCAAGTCAATGAGCGAAGCCATCCATTGCTGCTTGGCTTCTGGTGTTAGGGATTGCCAGGTAGCTGCGCTTACTTCCTGAATAAATAAGCTGCGATTGACAGCTTCTATAAACTGATCGACCGCACGCTCCCTAATAATAGATACACCAATGGAGGAACCTTGACGAGGACTTTTGACGACCATAGGAAGGCCCACCCAGGATACGATCTCTTTGAAGAGCACTGCCTTGTCTGTTGCCGCCTGCCACGTGCGCTTGGTCAGTACTTTGTGACGTGGCACGGCAAAGCCTGCTTGCTGCATGATCTGCTTCTGTACCACCTTGTCAATACCCAAAGCAGCTCCCAAGATACCTGTACCAGTATAGGGAATCTGATACCATTCCAAAAGTCCCTGTAAGGAACCATCTTCGCCATAGGGGCCATGTAAAGCGAGAAAAGCAACGTCAAATAATTTAGAAAATCGGTCAGGGACAATGCGTTGTCCTACACGACTAATCAATTGTGCCAGTTGATCCTCTGCTAAAGCGCCTAATGACTCTATATAGACTGAGAAACTACTTGCAGGGATTAAATCATTGGGCGGATAAAAATCACGGATAGAGCCCTTGTAGAGGTATTGCCACTGAAGGAGAATAAAGTTGCCCAAACTATCTACAAAGATAGGAACAGGCTCAAAAAGGGATTTGTCTAGGTTGTCATACACTGTGCGACCTCCTGCAAAAGAAATCTCCCGTTCTCTCGAGGGCCCTCCAAAAAAAATACCGACTTTCATCATGACTAGTGGTTACGTGATGCTCATTGGGTTAATGTTAGACATATGCGCCCATGCATAAAAAGAAGGCTAGTACGCCGCATGTAATTCACAGACATTACAATGCATCATTCATCACTTATCACGCTTAGCCCTACCTTGTTCTTTCTACAGTTTGTGTGGGTGCTAACCGAGCATTGCGGATGGCTACTTGTTGCGCCAGGGCGGCAGCTATGTTATCAAATGCCCCAGCATTTTCTTGCAAAACAACTGGAATGCCTGCATCTCCCCCTTCACGTATGCGCTGCACCAAAGGTATCTGGCCTAAAAAAGGCAGCTTGTGCTGCGCTGCAAATTCCTTGCCCCCCTCTTGGCCAAAAAGATAGTACTTGCTGTTGGGTAGTTCTGGGGCTGTAAAGTAAGCCATGTTCTCCACCACACCGAGTATGGGAACATCAATGCCTTGCTTTTGAAACATTTCCAAGGCCTTGGTGGCATCAACTAAAGCTATTTTCTGTGGCGTGGTGACGATCACTGCTCCTGTTACAGGTACGGCTTGTACAAGTGTAAGGTGGATGTCGCTCGTGCCTGGCGGCAAGTCAATGAGTAGGTAGTCTAGTACACCCCAAAATGTATCGCCTAGCAGTTGTCTTAGGGCTTTGCTAGCCATAGGTCCCCGCCACACCATGGCCTCATCAGCTGGTGCTAGCAAGCCCATGGAGAGTAGCTTAATGCCATGCTTTTCTAAAGGCACAAGGTAGTTTTTACCAGCCTGGTGCATGACCTGAGGCTTTTCCTGTTCACAGCCCAGCATAGTAGGAATAGAAGGACCAAAAATGTCTGCATCCAGCAAGCCTACCTGAGCTCCACACTTCGCCAAAGCCACGGCTACATTCACAGCTACGGTAGATTTCCCTACTCCCCCTTTGCCCGAGGCAATAGCAATGATGTTCTTTACCTGCGGCAGTACTGGATCATGGGTCCTGGTAGAGGTCACTTGCGTATCCAGCTGGATGGTTATCTCTAAGTCTGCAGCTACTTTTGCATAAATGGCCTCTATGCAAGCTTTTTTTAGAATTTCTTGGAGGGGGCAAGCAGGGGTAGTAAGGACCAGCGTGAAGGTCACTTGCTTCTGATTTACACCCAGGTCTTGAATCATGCCCAGTGTGACTAAATCTTGCTTTAAATCAGGGTCTTCTACAGTGCGAAGTGCATCAATGACTTGTTTTTTAAGGAAAAGCATTGCTAGGCTTATGGCAGTACACGCAAGTTACGCTATTTCGGATGATCCTAAAGCAGATGAATACAGTATTCTTTGTTGCAATACCAACTACTATATTCCTCGCTTAGACTTATGGTTATCCAAAAACCTGGTGCATACGAGATAGAATACCAATGTTCACCAAACGCACCACTTTTTCCCAGTGGGCTTTTGAACGGTTTTTATATGCATTTTTGACGTAGGCCATGAGGTGATCTTTGTCTATCCAGGGACATGCATCACGAGACGGAAAAGCATAATCAAGCAACGCGTAGTCATTGCTTGTGATCAGTTGTAACATCATAGTAGCCGTATGGACTTCTCCTGCTCCATAGTAGAGGGGCACTTTGGGTCGTTCTGAAAGTTCGCGACCTATTTCATCTTGAAAGGCACTTCTCAATATTTGCTTGTTGAAAAACATAGATTCCCAAATATGTTGAGGTACCGAAAAAACAGCATCGGTCACAAGATTATTAAGAAATGGAACACGATTCTCGGCACCTACTGCTGCTGCCAAGCGATCTTCGTGCCACAGATTGTAGGTTTGAAGGTCCCAAACTTTATTCCGCACAAAGTTGATCCATGGCAACTTATGGAAGTTGTACTTGCCACACAGATGCCCGCAGTGATCAGCGATGCTACCATCGATCAAGGGATATGCTTGACAATCTTTATTCCACCAGGCAAGCAACTTTTGAACATCCCATGTACGGGTATTTTCCTCCAACTGATTCAATGCCATAAGAAACAGCATCCATCCATCTTCAGTACCTTGGGTATATTGCGTGGTGTAGCCGCCATTGAGCTCATCACTACCTTGCCCAGATACGAAGACTTTGAGTTGCGGAAAAAAACGTTTCGAAAATGCATAAATGCTTAGTTTGTAGATTTGCTCAGGACTAGTGAAGGGGCTTTCGCATGTGTGTACTAGGTCGATCCATTGGGATATACTAAAATCTTTTACGCCCTTCTCTACAGACACCTCATGCAGTGGAATACCGAATTGCGCAGCAACTTTTCTGGCCTGCGCCAGTTCTCCATTCTGTTCGAAGCTAGCTGCTTGAATAGTAAATGCAGTAATGTGACTCTTTCTTGAGGCTAAACTTGCTAGTACCCCCGCGTCTATACCTCCACTTAGAAACAGACCTATCGGCAACCCAGGGGGACACTCCTCTTTGACTGCCGATTTCAGCGCTGCTTTGTAATTGTACAAATAGTCCGATGAAGATAAGGGGGTGCTATGTTCATGATGTGTACTATGGCTGCCGTATGCTTGCCAATATTGTTGAATATGGGTCTGTAGGGTAAACAGATCCAATGCAAGTAGGGTGCCACCGGCCAGATATTCCACATTCTGAAAGAACGATTGAAGCCCGTACGGGTTGTACGAAGGGTAACCTGCTAGCCACGGATGTAGAATCGCTTGCTCTGGTGCGAAACGTACAGCCAGTGAGGGAATCCTCATGAGTGGTTTAATCTCTGTACTAAAGTACAGTGCATCTCCCTTATGGACATAATACATGGGCTTAATACCGAAGCGATCGCGGATCAAGTAGACCATACGCTTTACTGCATCATAGAGCACTATGCTATACATACCCCTTATATGATCTACCAACGCAAGGCCGTATCTTTTGTAAAGATGAAGCACCACTTCACAGTCTGAATGTGTGGAGAACCTAACACCGCGCAACTTTTGTGTTCGAAGCTGCTGATGGTTGTAGATTTCACCGTTGACTGCAACCACAAGTTGGTTGTCAGCATCTACAAACGGCTGGCGTCCATTTGGCCCTCCTACGATGGCTAAACGGCGGAAACACAAAGCAAAGTCATTGCTTTCATATTGCGTAAAATCGTCAGGCCCTCTCGGTATGAGCAACTCACTTGCTCGCTTTAAGTCAATCTGTGCATTCTTTGGTTGAATACCAGCGATTCCAATGAAGCCACACATAGCAATAAGGAACATACTTACAAAAGTCAAGGGAGCACAATATGTGCTGCAAGACCATAAGGTTATTAGATATTCTCAAGGGTCTCTAAGCGGTACAATGCAGCCATGATTATGTTGTCACGACGAACGATAGTTGCAAGAAAACAAACCAATCCCAGCAGCACATGCAAACAACATAGCACTAACCAAAAAGCCTGTATTTAAGCCCTTTACTTCGACTACCCACCCCAGTATTGCACCTGCCAATATCTCAGCCGCAGACTCCACCGTAGCACATACCGATAAAATTATAGCTGTATGAGCAACATGGGTGTTATGCTGTGATACTAAGCTTTTAATCAGTGGCGATCGGATATCTTCTATAGACAACAACACTGCAAGCAGGGTAATTGTAGACCAATGCCCTACTCGTGTGGTGAGTAGTATACAAATGCCCGCACCTAAGGCATCCAGTCCGCCCAATACAGCAAATGGATAATTAAGTACCCTATTTTTATACCGGGATATTAGGCCAATCGTGAACCACGCTACAATCGCTGCTGTTGTGAATACTACCCCCGAATAGGTAACGTCAATGGCTCGCTCCCACAGTAAAGGTTGGTAATAACGCATCATCATATCGCATGCCATCGTAACAAAAAATCCTGTAACTACAATACGCATGAGACGCTTTTGCTTGCCTATGTAGCGCACAGATGCCAAGATAGAGACCTGGTTATCTGACTTAGAACTTATGTGAGGCATTGCTGGACTATTCTTAGCCATCAGTGGCAAGAACACGTTTAAAATATGAACGAAGATGATGCAGGCGAAGTAGCTAGCCACACTCTGCTTGTACAACCAGCCACTACCCCCACCGGACAGGACACATGATGCAATCGTGATCCGACTATTGGTAAGCATCGTTTGTGTGGCATGTGTACGAGGTACCTGCTGGATAATCCATGTTTCCATGCTTCCCGTCAAAAATGCCTCTGAAGCACCCATCAACAACGCACAAGCATAGTAAAAGACAAGCTGGCCATTTGATACGAAATATCCTGTCCAACAAATCACGGCTAGCACACTCGCCCAAATCAAGCTGTATCTAGCACCGTATGCCGCTGTGATCTTCCCAGTGGGTAGCTCACAAACAAGTTTACAGGATTCCATGACAGTGCCCAGCAGCCCTATGTGAAGCATCGGACAACCGTTTTCACAAAGAAAAAGCTCATGAACTGGGATGCATAAACCGAGGGCTAGCCCGCGTAGTAGTGCGTATGCGTGGTAATAGGGCATATAGCGGCCATTTTGCTATTCAGATGATGGCGCTATAGTAGCTACCTCATTGTTTTTATTGTACAAAATGTGTACTCTCACGCCCAGCAGTTCAGCATGCCTTACCGCAAGGGTAGCAAAATACGCACATAGCTCCTCAAGATCGACCTCGAAAAAGAACAGCGCTTCTGGCGGGTTTCTTAAGTATAGGGGTGTAGAAATAATCGTAATCTGTGTATTCGATCTTCGTACAATGCTATCGTGCTCAGACACATGCCTGCGGCTCTGCACAAAGAAATCAGCATATACATTGGCATTTGCCTTACCATGCTTACTGATCCATACATCGTGATACCCTTTAGCGCAATACTGCTCGACACTCCAATTTGCAAGATCGATTATGGACCATCCACAAGACTTTGCCATGGCAATAGTAGGTACCGAATTGCCCACTAACGAGTTTATCCAGGATGCGGTTCGGTCAGTTTCTTTATGCTTTGAGATAAACATTATGTGTAGCACAGTTTTGTGGCACGCAACAGACTTAAACAAAAGTGACGACTGCTTCTTCTTGTAACCGCTCCACCAAACTCATGGCATCTTTTAAGACTTGCGCTACGGTGATATCCTTATAGTACTTTGAGGCCTCTAGACTGATTTCCGTAAGCGACCTCTTACCATCAATCAAGCGAAAAATAACAGCGGCAGTTTCATTCAAGGCGAGTTCTGGTTCTATAACGATACCTTTAAGGTATTCACGCCACTTACAATTTGGCTTTAGGCGAGGAATAGTGTCAGCACTGATATGGTACATTATGCAATTTCGTTTAAAAAATAAAGGGCAGTATATGCATACGGCCCTTTATCAAGGTTTAGTGACCACCAACAATAGTAGCTCTGGAAAGATTCACCACCTTAGGTGTAGTGTATTGAATGTATTTCATAATTAATAAACATTTTAAAGTGAAACATTAACAACGATGTGCCGAAATGGCCGACACAACATAGTGTCAATACTAGTCATTTATGTATTATTTGTCAATAGTTAATGTAT
>DCSL01000068.1:0-1842 GCA_002325615.1 Amoebophilaceae bacterium UBA1467 | reverse complement strand
TGTTAATGTAATCTATTTGTTGATGACAACCTCCCAGCTAGAGAAAAATTGTTTACTTGGTTCATATTTGCCTATAAACTGATGCTCTGAAAGTATATCCATACACATCAGGAAATCCTCATGGTCAAATTGAGCGTAACCTACGTGTACGTCATGGACTCCCGCCGACGTGAAAATATCTTTGACACGACCTCTGCTAAGTCCTTCTAGAGCAGCTTTTTTCAGAATCCACAAGACTTCTTGGTCTTTAATTTGCTCTTCTAGATGCTGTATAATTGCATCTGTAATGGGCAACGCATCTATAAAAAATAAGGTTCCCGACGGTTTCAGCACTCTCATACACTGCCTTACGCCCAGAACAGGATCATGCCAATGATGCACACATCCAAAAGAAACAATTAAATCAGCAAAGTTGTCCGGAAATGAAAGATGATGGACATCATCAAGGCACAGTGTAACACGTTCATTGGGTATTTCATGTGTTGCCAACAGCGCTTGGGTAAGTTCTAACATGATCGGATTACAATCCACGCCTATAAGGCGTGCGTTGGTTACTGCTGCCAGTTCTTTGACAAGATACCCGGGCCCCATTCCCATATCAATCATGGTCTTGGGCGTACTCCCCGAAGACAAAAACCGCCTGACTATGTGCTGAGCGAGTACCGGATTAAGCCAAGGTATCTCGGTTTCGAACATTGTTTTGCAAGCCATGCACCCAGCACGATCTAACATGGTCACAAATTTTAGTTGGGTCCAAACAATGTAGCAGACGTTGTCACGAAGCATTTATTATGTAGCATACTTAAAACCTTACTCATTATGATTTTCATGCTTTAACGTATAGGGTTTGAACACACTTAATCGGCAGAAATCATGCCAAAGCACCTTGAAATCTTTGTGTGTGACAAGCAACCTAAGAGCTACTCGATCACAATGATCGCACAGAGTGAGTGCTTTAGGCAAGTAGGTTTTTTTACCAGAAACAATACGATACTGTACCTTATGCAGCATGCCTTTGACTTGGGGTAATTGCAAAGAATCAATAATGCCATGCTCTGTAGGATAATACATCCACATCACATAAGGTCCGGGGCTATTGTGTGGAGATAAGTCTATAGGAAGGCCTATCTGCAGCCGCCAATGAATTTCTTCCCAGTCGACGCCCAGATGCTGCTTGTATGCTGTACAAACCTCCAGTCCAGGATGGCGCAGTTGTGATTCAATAAAAATGGCCTGACGGCTCTCCTCATTGTAGAAAAACTCCATGTGCATCACTCCATCTGGGACGCGAGCATGCCGGGAGAATGCTTTGATTGCCTCTGCAGCTACATCACTCAGATCAAGAAATTGCTTATCGTCCTTAGGCAAAGTAATACTCCCAATAGGCTTGCCTTCTGTCACTGCCAAGCATGGATAAGCATAACGAGACACTTGTGTGTAAACAATACCCCCATGACGCAGTATAAGATCACAATGATAAAAATTGGAGGTTTGCGGATCTACGTACTCTTCTAATTCAAAAGATGTTTCTATGCCATACTCGGCTTTTAATGTTGAAGCATCATACTGGTCGCACCAAGACCTCAATTCTTGAGGGTTACTTACTTTCCGAACCCCATGAGCACCAGCCAAGTTTCTGGGCTTGATAATTAAGGGGAAGGCCAATGTGCGTACTATCTTGCTGTACATACTGGTCAGGATGTGCTACAAATTCAGTAGGATTAAACGGCATAAACTTAGGGTAATGAACAGTACTTTGCTTGAGACGTTTTTTAGATTCAACCTTATCACAGAAAGGCAGTATCTCGTGTACAGAAGGACCGGGAATACCCAATGTTTCTC
>DCSL01000012.1:17881-22246 GCA_002325615.1 Amoebophilaceae bacterium UBA1467 | reverse complement strand
ACAGCCGTAGAGAACTTTTTATCGCCGATGGCATATTCCCGAAAGGACTGGTTCTTGCCTCTATAGCGGAAACCTACGACGATGTTAAGAACAAAGAAGGCGACAAAGATGAGGGTGTCTACAGTGATGGGTGGTAATGACATAGATGGATGAACGTAGTTGATGAAGTCTACGGGGGTAACATATAAAGGAATAAACAAAAGCGCAAAGGCTGATTAGATTGAGACTATTGCAGCATAGTTGCCAGTTGACTCTCACTTTCTAGCTGCAGGCCACAGAAACGCATGCAGGAGAGGGTATCATTGACTTGTTCTTCTATTATACCGTAGTCACTGAGGTAATACCAGGTCTGAAGTAATCATCTTCAAGAGTACTAGCGCTGGGTAGGCTTTTCTACCTCGTCCTGGCTGACCTGTTGGGTAATACTTCTCTAGTACATGGGTAACAGACTACCAGTGCATAAGTTGAGATATTTGCTTGAGGAAAAGCCGCTTGGTCTTTCTTTTCTGTACGTAGTAACTTGTGTAGCTCAGCGGATGGGAAGTTTTTATAGGCATACGAGAGGCATGGTTTTAGCATTGATTGACTCAGTAGGGATGGCGATAGATAGCTTCACGGCATATCCCTCCGCTAGTGTAATTTGCAAATACTTTTGTAACAGTCTCAAAACATGTGGACTTCAGCTGAAGGAGCCCAAAACATTTTAGCACTTGTTAGCTAGTTTTGCTAGATTCAAATCCGCTTTCGTAAAGCGCACATGTATTAACCAAATCGTACAATGATAAGTCAAAAACGATTTTTTGCAAGTATGATAGCAGCAGCGCTGCTGGGAGGAAGCATAACATTAGGAAGCTACCGGCTGCTGACTTCACGCCCAGTAACAGTCCTGTATGAGCCTAGCGTAACCCAGCAACCTATCCACTTGGCTAGTCTCACAGCTCCTACCAACCACGCATCAGAGCCTAATTTTGTCCATGCTGCCCAAATAGCCACACCTGCTGTGGTACACATCAAGGCTAAATACGAAGCCAAGGTGATGCAAACGCCCAGGGCAAACACTCCATTTGATCAGTTTTTTAGGGAATTTTTTGGAGAAGGATTTGATTCAGGCCCTGGAGAATACAAAAGTCAACCACAGCATGCGACTGGTTCAGGAGTCATCATTGCTGCAGATGGGTACATTGTTACCAACAATCACGTCATAGAAGGAGCAGACCAAATAGAAGTGACCCTAGATGACAATCGCAAATACAGCGCCCAACTAGTAGGACAAGACTCCAATACAGACCTGGCACTTTTGAAAATCCAGGAAAAGGGTCTTCCGTATCTCCCATTTGGTAACTCAGATACGCTCCAAGTAGGAGAATGGATCCTGGCAGTAGGCAACCCATTTAACCTTACCTCTACCGTCACCAAAGGGATTGTAAGTGCCAAAGCACGCACAATAGATATTTTACAAAACAAAAGTCAGATGCGCATCGAAGCCTTCATCCAAACAGATGCTGCTGTGAATCGAGGCAACAGCGGCGGCGCGCTAGTCAATTTAAAGGGTGAACTAGTGGGCATCAACACTGCTATTGCTACCAATACCGGGAATTTTGCTGGCTACTCTTTCGCTATCCCTGCCTCTATTGTCGAGAAAATTACTAATGACCTAAAAAAATATGGCGCCGTTCAGCGGGCTATGTTAGGCATCAGCATTAGAAATGTAGATGCTGATCTGGCCGAAAAAGAAGGACTCAAAAAGTTGAGCGGAGTCTACATAGCCGACATCAGCAAAAATGGAGCTGCCGCCGAGGCCGGCATCCAGGCAGGGGACGTGATTGTCGCCATCAACAACAATAAGATCAAGAATACCTCTCAGTTACAAGAACAAATTGCACGCTATAAGCCCAATGACAAAGTGAGGATTACTTATTACAGAAAGGACCAGGAGAGCACCGTCACGGTAACACTAAAAAGCATGGAAGAAAAAGTACAGATCGTACGTAAAAAAGATACTGTGGAAATAGGTGGCGCCACGTTTGAGAACATCGATCAAGCTACTCATAAGCAGCTAGGCATTACAGGAGGCGTACGCATCAAGGCACTCAAAGCGGGCCCATGGAAGCAGGCAGGACTTTGGCAAGGCTTTGTGATCACTGCCATTGACAGGGAACGAGTAGAGCATTTAGATCAATTGGTCAATATTTTAAACCGCAAAACAGGAGGTATTTTGGTAGAAGGTTGTTCTCAAAATGGGACAAAAATTTACCATGCTGTAGATTTGGGTAATTAATAGGGCACGTAAAGGCTTGTATGCTGGTGCTATGAAAATCAAAACAACAGTTTTTTCAGGTAGCAGTTCGGTTTATACACAGTGTCCGAAGGCCTCGATGCCTGAGCTAGCCTTCATGGGAAGATCCAACGTGGGCAAGTCCTCGTTGATCAACATGTTACTCGGCCGGAAGCAACTTGCCAAAGTATCTAGCAGACCAGGAAAAACACAACTGATCAATCATTTTCTAGTTAATGATACCTGGCATCTCGTTGACTTGCCGGGTTATGGCTGGGCCCAGGCAGGCAAGACTAAAAGACAACAATGGGCAAAGATGGTAAAGGCTTATTTGCTACATAGAGAGCAGCTTAGCTTTGTACTAGTACTGGTAGATGCAAGGCACTCACCGCAAAAGCTAGACATCGCCCTGATCAACTGGCTGGGAGAGCACCAAATTCCTTTTTTCATCTTGCTCACCAAGGCAGATAAAGACTCTAAGCAGCAGGTGAGTAAGAATTTAGCTATGCTGCAACGTGTATTGAACAATGATTGGGAAGTGCTACCTCAAGTATTTGTGACCTCTTCTCGGGACAGGACAGGACGTGAAGAACTACTGCATTGCATTCAACATGAACTTGGCAAGTATAACGCCTAAAAGCCTCATACATGTGCTATAAAATTTACATCCATGGTGATTGATTTGAAAGACATTGTAAGTATTTCAGGATATAGAGGGCTTTTTAAGTCGATAAAGCCTACACGCCATGGCCTCATGGTAGAAAGTCTGGATGATCGAAATAAGCGGTCTATCAAGCGACCTCAAGACCATGAGATGGCTACTCTAGAAGATATTGGAGTTTATACAACGGGCAAGGCAGAAACGTTACCTTTATCTGCTATTTTATGGAGGTTGCATGCAGAGTTTGCAGCCTTGGTACATGCCGATCTGTATGACACACCTGGCAAGCTATGTACGTTAATGGCACGTATTGTTCCTAATTATGATCCCAAAAGAGTGCATCCATCCAATATCAGGAAGATCATCCATTGGTATAATATCTTGGTGAAGCATGCTCCTGAACTTTTTAGTGCAGCAGTCCAAGAAATACCATCCGACAGCCTAAAGTAGCCCCATAACTCACACGGAACGATGGCTGGTATCTACATCCATATTCCGTTTTGCAAACAGGCTTGCCATTACTGTGACTTTCACTTTAGTACCAATACAAGTTTGAAAGCACCGATGTTGCAAGCCATTGCCAAAGAATTGCGCATACGCAAGAAGTACATGGGCACTGCGCAAGTGAAGAGTATTTACCTAGGGGGCGGTACGCCTTCACTGTTAGAAGCAACAGCACTGGAAACACTCCTGACACTTATTACCCAACATTTCTCGTTGAGCGATGTCATGGAGATTACACTGGAAGCCAATCCAGATGATATCACCCTCACTAAGCTACAGGCCTTGAAAGCTATAGGCATTAACCGACTAAGTATCGGGGTACAGTCTTTTCAGGATAGTGTACTTCGTCATCTCAATAGGATGCATGATAGTCAAAAAGCCATTGCTAGTGTGGAACTCGCTAGAAAGGCAGGCTTTGACAATTTGAGCATCGACCTCATGTATGCTATACCAGGAACAGGTCATGCAATGTGGGAGGCCAACTTGGCAACGGCACTGCAGCTACAGCCAGAACACATCGCGGCCTATTGCTTGACCATTGAAAAAAACACAGTCTTTGGGCGCTGGCACGAAAGAGGGAAGCTCAAGGCTGTGAAAGACGAGGTAGCTGCCAGGCAATTTGAAACATTGGTAGAGGTATTGGAAATGCATCATTACGAGCACTACGAGGTCTCTAATTTCAGCCGGCCTGGGTGCCATGCACAGCACAACACAAATTACTGGAAGCAAGGTCAGTACTTAGGTGTAGGGCCTGGTGCGCATTCTTATGATGGAGACACAAGGCAATGCAATGTGGAACACAACCAACGTTATATCGACAGTCTACAGCGAAGTGTAGTTCCTTGTACAGTAGAAGTACTTACCAGAATAGACCACATCAATGAGTATGTGATGACCAGCCTGCGCACGCAATGGGGTTGTGATC
>DCSL01000012.1:0-17872 GCA_002325615.1 Amoebophilaceae bacterium UBA1467 | reverse complement strand
ATAGCATGGCTAAAAGCCCAGTATGGTCATACGCTAGAACAAACCAAAAGCACGTATCTCAAGCAACTGATCGATCATAAGCTAGCTGTGATTAATGGTCAAAAGCTGCTACTGACGCGTCAAGGGAAGCTTCTTGCCGATCAAATCGCCATGAATTTATTTGTAGATTAGCAGCCTTCGAGCGCCAATGTTTGGGATGAACTATAGGTATAACTTGATGCTGCTACCATGAAGACCTATCTAAGAATATTGGCTTATGCAGGCCCTATACAGCGGCTATTTTTGTTTTACTTTCTTACTACCCTACTGGCTATCTTTTTTGGATTGGTCAATTTAAGCCTGCTCATCCCCTTGCTGGAAGTGCTGTTTAGCCAAACTGATGTCGGTGGTGCCCTAGTTACTATTCCCAAACCCGGCCCTTCCATTAGCCTAGCTCACCTAAAAGAGTTATTCAGCTGCCACTTTATCAACATCATCGCTACACATGGACGCGTGAGCGCGCTGTACTTTGTTTGCACCATTATGATCATCTCTGTGTTGCTGGCTAACCTTTTCAGGTATTTGGCCGAAATCATTGCAGCAGAGCTGCGCATCAATGTGATACATAACCTAAGGAAAGAGCTCTTTGACAAGATCTCTCGGCTACACATGGGTTACTTTACCAAACAACACAAGGGAGACATCATGGCCAAGGTCATGAGCAATGTACAAGAAGTAGAACATGCCATGGAGTATACCTTCAAGGTCTTCTTTAAGGAGCCAGCCACAATTATTGGCTTTTTCATTGTGCTATTCTACATATCTCCTCAGCTAACATGGCTGGCACTGCTTTCGCTACCAATCGTGGGAGGGGGCATCACTACAATAGTGAGACGGTTGCTCAAACGTGCTGCTCAGAGCCAGGCATCGCTCGGCAGGCTGATGAGTATCTTAGAAGAAGCTATGGGGGGTATGCGCACCATAAAATCCTTTGCTGTGCGTCCTTACATTTTGGGCAAGTTTGAGCAGGAAAATAGCACCTATGCAAAGCTTAACTTCTCTATCTTACTCAAGAACAGTCTGGTTCCTTTGTTGTCCGAGTTTCTGGGTGTGTTGGTAATGACTCTATTGTTGGCTTATGGGGGGAGGATGGTCTTTTTGCATGAGTCTACATTTACAGCAAGCACCTTTATTACCTATATCATCATCTTCTCTCAAGCACTGGTGCCTGTCAAATCCATCTCTAAATCCCTGAGCAATATCCAGCGTGGCCTTGCTGCAAGCAAACAAGTGTTTGCACTGGCAGATATCCAACCAGCCATTGTTAACAAGCCGGATGCACGTATAATCGAGTCCTTACAACAAGCCATTTCCTTCAAAGAGGTGTGCTTTGCCTATGACCATAAGCCGATTATAAAACATCTGAACCTAACCATAGAACCAGGTAAAAAGATTGCCCTAGTAGGCCCCTCTGGGAGCGGTAAGTCAACCATTACCAGTTTACTCAATAGGCTCTACGATGTGACCCAAGGAGTGGTACAAATCGATAGCCTACCTCTACAAGACTACGATGTCCAATCACTTCGAAAGCTCATAGGAATCATCACACAAGAAACCACACTCTTCCACGATACCGTGTTTAACAACATTGCTTTGGGCAGGCCCGAGGCTTCAGAACTAGCTGTCATAGAGGCTGCCCGAATAGCGCATGCGCACGATTTTATAAAAGCGCTACCCCTGGGCTATCAGACGGTGATTGGGGCAGGGGGCAGCAAGCTGTCCAGTGGCCAAGCACAGCAGCTAGGCATTGCGCGTACCGTCCTGAGCAAGCCATCTGTCCTAGTTCTGGATGAAGCTACTTCTGCCCTGGATAGCGCTTCGGCAAAGTTGGTGCAAGAAGCGATAGACAGGCTGATGCAAGGCAAAACTTTGTTTGTCATTGCCCATCGGCTTAGCACCATCCGCAATGCGGACGAGATTTTTGTTATAGACGCTGGGGAGGTGGTAGAGCACGGTACGCATGAAGTACTGATGCAACAAGGGGGATTGTACAAAAGACTGAGCATGCTGTACTACCAGGAAGATTAGGGAGCCATACTTTTTGAGGAATGATGCACTAGAGTTTACGTGCTACCTCTTTCTCCTCAAATCCCTCAATCACATCATCTACTTTGATGTCGTTAAATTTTTTTATGCTAATACCACACTCAAAACCGTTCTTTACCTCCTGGACATCCTCCTTAAACCGCCTAAGTTGATTGATATAGCCCGTATAAATCACGACGCCGCCTCTAACCAAGTGTATTTGGTTATCCCTTTTAATACGCCCATCCGTCACATAACAGCCTGCCACAGTGCCTACCTTAGATATTTTAAAGACCTCTCTTACTATCGCGTTGCCTGTAACTACCTCTTCTCTAGAAGGCGCTAGCATGCCTTGCATAGCATCTCGCACATTGTCAATAGCATCATAAATAATAGAATAGAGGCGAATATCAATCCCTTCTTTTGCAGCAAGTTTACGAATATTGGCAGAAGGCCTCACCTGAAAGCCAATCACAACGGCATCAGCAGCAGCAGCCAGCAGGACATCAGATTCGGAGATAGCCCCTACACTCTTGTAAATTATATTGACTTGGATTTCCTCAGTAGAAAGCTTGAGCAGTGCATCAGCAAGTGCTTCTACAGAGCCGTCCACATCACCTTTGAGGACAATATTCAACTCTTTAAAGTTACCAATGGCCAACCTTCTGCCAATTTCATCCAGGGTAATGTGGGTTTTAGTGCGTAGGCTTTGTTCTCGTAGAATTTGCTGCTTGTGGATAGCTACCTCACGGGCTTCTTTGTCGGAAGTCATTACTCGGAATGCATCTCCTGCTTGTGGGGCACCATTCAGACCCAATACCCGAACGGGCGTTGAGGGAATGACTTCTTTAACATGGTGGAGAAGATGATCGGTCATGGCTTTAACCTTACCGTAGTAGGCACCTGCCAGGACCATATCACCGACTCTAAGCGTACCGGATTGTACCATCAGTGTAGTTACATATCCCTTTCCTTGGTCTAAGGAAGCTTCTAGTACTGTTCCTCTCGCTCTTTTGTTGGGGTTGGCTTGTAGTGCTAGAAACTCAGCTTCAAGGAGCACTTTCTCTAGGAGTTCCTTAATACCTTGGCCCGTCTTGGCAGAAATGGCTTGGCTTTGGTACTTGCCTCCCCAGTCTTCTACCAAGATGTTGATGCTAGACAGTTCTTCTTTAATCTTATCTGGATTGGCCTCAGGCTTATCCATTTTATTAATGGCCACTACAATGGGCACACCTGCTATTTGGGCGTGGCTAATTGCCTCTTTGGTCTGGGGCATTACCCTGTCGTCAGCAGCTACTACAATAATGACAATATCAGTAATTTTAGCACCCCTCGCTCGCATGGCTGTAAAAGCTTCGTGGCCAGGAGTATCCAAGAAGGCGACTCTTTGCCCACTCTCTGTGATTACGTCGTAGGCACCAATATGTTGTGTAATACCTCCTGCTTCCCCTTTGGTGATCTGCGTTTTACGGATATAGTCGAGCAAGGAAGTCTTTCCATGGTCTACATGGCCCATAATAGTAACAATAGGCGCTCTGGCTACCAGGTCCTCTGGACGGTCTTGCTCTTCTTCCTCTGCTGTTTCTTCTTGCACGTCAGTAAACTCAACGTGATAGCCAAACTCATCGGCAATGATCGTAATGGCTTCTGCATCTAAACGTTGATTGATGGAGGTCACCATGCCGAGTGACATGCAGGTAGATAGGACTTCATTAACTGAAACACCCATCAGTGAAGCCAAGTAATTAGCTGAAATAAACTCTGTCACTTTGAGAATTTGGGCTTCTTCTTTGACACGTAGCAACTCCTCTTCTTGGGCTTCAGCAATGGCTGATCGTTTTTCTCTTCTGTATTTAGCTCGGTTATCTTGCGTCTTCCCTCCACTAAGCTTTGCCAGCGTATTTTTTATTTGCTCTTGAATCTCTTGCTCGGATACGCTCTCTTTTTTAGTCCCTGCTTGACTTGTAGGCTTACGCTCTACTGACTTAGGCGTCACTATTCTTTTTCTGAGCCTCTTTTTTTGCTCCTGTTTAGTGTCAGAGGAAGCTACTTGACGGAATTGCCTATCTCCGGATTTGGGCAAGGCCATGTTGCCCAACACTGTCAGGCCCTTTAGGTTTTCTTGTTTTTCTACGGTGATCCTCTCAGAAGGAACCACTTGATCTTCTTCTGAGGGCACTGATGTGACTGTAGTGATTGCCTCAGATACTTGGGCTGGTGGACTTTCATTTTCTTTGGCTGGCTTACTCGCTTTTTCAAGCGATGTTTTGCCCACCAGGCTCACACCAGGTAGCTGGGGTACAACAGTCTCATGATGTGGGATGATTTTTTGTTCTTTAGGAGCAAGCTTCGGTACCTCTTTTGCAATAAGGATGGGATGATCTACATAACTTGCACCAATGGCTATTTCCGATGCCTCTTCCTTGTCCACAGCAGCGCCAGCAAACTCTTTGGCCAGCATATTAAACTGGTCTAGTGTGATCTTTGCATGGGGCTTGTTTTCGACTTTAATGCCTTTTTCAACAAGAAATGCCACGATGGTAGTAGTTCCTACATTGAGCTTTCTCGCTGCTTGACTGAGTCGCATTATCTTTCCTTCGGACATGGGTCTACCTATTGTCATTAATCTTCAAATTCTCGGCTTAAAACACTGTATAACGCGTCAATGCTCTCTCTCTCCAAGTCTGTTCTTCGCTCAAGGTCTTCTTTGGCTACCGCCAAGACACTTTTGGCGCTATCAAGTCCTATTTTCTTGAGCTCATCGATGATCCAGCTTTCTACTTCATCTGCAAACTCTTCTATGCTCACGTCATCCTCTTGGTCATTCAGTTCTCTGTACACATCGATTTCTTTGCCAATCAACCGACTTGCCAACTTAATGTTTTGCCCCCCCCTACCAATGGCTAGAGAAACTTGCTCTGGCTTTAGATACACAGCAACCCTATCTCCTTTGTGCTGAATACTACTCAGCTTGGCAGGACTAAGCGCCCTAGTAATGTACAGGTCTAGGTTACCGGTATAGTTGATCACATCAATATTCTCCCCCTGCAGCTCTCTAACAATGCTGTGGATTCGAGAACCCTTCATGCCTACACAAGCGCCTACTGGGTCTATGCGGTCGTCATAAGACTCTACAGCTACTTTGGCTCTTGCTCCAGGCTCACGCACTGCTTTTTTGATAGTAATCAACCCTTCGGATACTTCAGGCACTTCACTCTCAAATAACCGTTCTAGTAGCACAGGCGAAGTCCTTGAGAGGATGACTCTGGGTATACTCCCTTGTAGCTCTACTTTGTGAACGATGGCACGAACATACTCTCCTTTCTTGAAGCGGTCTTTAGGAATCTGTTCTGAGTTAGGCAATATCAACTCGTTTTTTTCATCGTCTAGTAGGATTACTTCCCTATTCAATATTTGGTACACTTCTGCACTGATCATTTCCCCGATCAGCTCTGCGTACTTTTTATAGAGTACATCCTTCTCTAAATCCTTAACTTTTTGAAGTAACGCTTGCTTGGCCGCCATGATCGCTCTTCGCCCAAAACTGATGAATTCTATTTCCTCTGCTGCCTCTTCCCCTATCTCAAAATCATCCTCTATCTTCCGTGCCTCGGACAGGCTCATCTTATCATGTTCCCATATATCTTCAGAATTATCATCGACAATTTCCCTGAAACGCCATATCTGTAAATCTCCCTCGTCCAGGTTGATGATGATGTCGAAGTTATCATCCATCTCAAACTTCTTTCGGATCATTGCCCTGAAGACATCTTCCAGAATCCTAATCACAGTAGGACGGTCTATGTTCTTAGCCCTTGCAAATTCTGCAAACGATTCAATTAATTTTTTACTATCCATTGTTGTTACTTCAATAAAGCTTCCATGATGTCTAGTGTATAAAAATAGGGGCCCATGCCCCTCGGTGAACTTAACTTCTTTTATCCCGACGCTAATCTTGGGAAAAAAACGCAAAATTCAAACTATTAGTCGCTAAATCATTGAATGAGGCACTTAAAAAGTACTAAGTAAAAACAATATCTACTGGCTGGATAGGCTTCCAGCAATTCATTTTTAGGAAAAGCTGGGCGGTAACCACTACATCTTGCAAGCAATAGGCTGCGATCTTACCCAGGTTATTTCCTGTGTAGTAATAGTGATTAACCTTGCTTCCTTCCATCAGCTCCTTGCTAGAGCTGATGCCAAATAGTATCGCCAATAAGTGTAAAGGTGTAAAACTCTTTCTGTCGCCGAACTTCCAGAGCTCCATAGTATCCAGATGCGCTACTTCCCAAGGCTTCTTTCCTGCTATGTCTAATGCCCGAGGCAACGGAATACCATGGACCAGCATCCTTCTACATAAATAGGGGAAGTCAAACTCTTTGCCATTGTGTGCGCACAGCCTTAGACGATCCTGCTGAAAACTGGTCTCTAGTACCTCCTTAAATTCTTGGAGCAAGGCCTTTTCATCATGGCCGTTCAATGCCTTGACACGCAGTGTCGGCACATCATGCTCATCAAAAGTGACAATGCCCAGGCCAATGACAATGACTTTTCCGAACTCTGCATAGATCGCTGCCTTCTCAAAAAACAAATCACTGG
The DNA here is from genome assembly GCA_002325615.1 of Amoebophilaceae bacterium UBA1467. Classification (GTDB taxonomy): domain Bacteria; phylum Bacteroidota; class Bacteroidia; order Cytophagales; family Amoebophilaceae; genus UBA8403. Next base: position 11,209 of record DCSL01000012.1, on the reverse strand, counting down.
CCTTCTCTTGGTCAGTCTTCCTAATAATAGCGGCTTTTTTATCCCACAATGGTTTTAGTGCATCATCTAGTTCTTGGTAAGAACTTACACAAGAAACAGTTTCTATATCAAGAAAAAGGATACTTTTGAGCACTTGCTTGGGGTATGTACGCATAGGGTATGTACGTATGGGAGTAGTATTTCCTGAAAAATTAAGCTAAATGCTTATGTCATCAAACAATAGGCATGGTAATCGTGTTGCATAACTCGCAGCGCATCATCTTGAGCATACTCTGAAAGCCATGAGTAATCTTTCTTCTAACCACGAGACGGACTTAGACCAGCTAGATGCTCGAGAATATATCATCGTCAAAGGGGCTCGTGTGCACAACCTAAAAAATCTGAGCGTTGCTATTCCTCGCAACAAGCTCGTGGTTATTACTGGACTTTCTGGCTCAGGAAAATCTTCCTTGGCTTTTGATACACTTTTTGCAGAGGGCCAGCGGATGTATGTAGAAAGCCTTAGTGCTTATGCCCGACAATTTCTGGGCAGGATGGAAAAGCCAGCCGTAGAGTATATCCGGGGAGTTGCGCCAGCCATTGCCATTGAGCAAAAAAACCATACCAAGCATCCACGTTCTACGGTGGGTACTAGCACAGAAATTTATGACTACTTAAAGCTCCTCTATGCCAGAGTTGGCATTACGTACTCGCCTGTCAGCGGCCAGCAAGTCACTAAAGACAGTGTCTCGGATGTGGTCGATTACATCCAACAGCATCAAGAAGGCACCAAAGTAATGATCCTTTCCCCACTCAAAAGATCCCAAGACCGTAGCTTGGCCGATACGCTAAAGATAGAGTTAGGAAAAGGGTTTACCAGGGTAATACAGAGAGAAGCACTGCTGTTGATTGAGGAGCTCATAACAGACCAAGCCAAGCTTAGTACACAGGAGGAGCTTTATCTTCTGGTAGACCGTATAGCAGTGAATAAGCACGATGAAGCTCATCAATTTAGGCTATCAGATTCTGTACAAACTGCCTTTTTCGAAGGAGAGGGAGTATGCTTGATTGAGGTATTTGGAAAGGCGCTGAGAACCTTTTCTGATCGGTTTGAACGGGATGGCGTTGCGTTCGAAGTCCCTTCGATGAATTTTTTTAGCTTTAATAATCCCTATGGAGCCTGTAGAACTTGCGAAGGCTTTGGCAAGATCCTGGGCATTGACGAAGACAAGGTGATTCCTAACAAGCGCCTGGCTATTTATGAAGGCGCCATTTTGCCCTGGCAAAGCGAAGCCATGCAAAAATGGCTTGCTCCTCTGATTAACCAGAGTAAGAAGGCTGACTTCCCTATCCATAAGCCCTACAACGAGTTGTCGGCCGAACAAAAAAAGCTCTTATGGACAGGCAATGAGTTCTTTCAAGGCCTAGATACTTTTTTTAAATACCTAGCTGGCCACGTTCATAAAATCCAGTATAGAGTACTCTTGTCGCGCTACAGAGGAAAAACGGACTGTCCTGATTGTCAAGGGACAAGAATCAGAAAAGACGCCGCTTATGTTAAAGTAGGTGGTCGGGCTATTACTGAACTTTTGCTCATGTCGGTGGAGCAGCTGGTACAGTTTTTTGACCAATTGACACTCGACGCTCATCAACAGCCTATTGCTGCAAGGCCCTTGAAAGAGATTAGGGATCGGCTTCTTTATTTGGAGCAGGTAGGATTGGGGTATCTTACCCTAAACCGACCGGTGGCTACTTTATCAGGAGGGGAGTACCAAAGAATCAAGCTAGCTACGGCGCTAGGCAGCACATTGGTAGGTACGATGTACATTCTAGACGAGCCTACCATTGGTCTTCACCCTAGAGATACTCGCAAACTTACGGACATTCTCATTGCGCTCAAGCAGCTCGGCAACACAGTCATCGTGGTAGAGCATGAGGAGATGGTGATGCGTGCTGCTGACCAGTTGATTGACATAGGTCCGGAAGCAGGGTCCGGGGGAGGTCAGCTGGTATTTCAAGGAGACTGGCATGCATTACAAAATTTCAAGCAGGGCCATACGGCCCGTTATCTGAACGGCCTAGATACGATTCCTGTACCCACTCAAAGAAGAGTCTGGCGTGATGCATTGCTCATCCGAGGAGCACACGAGAACAATTTAAAGTACATTGATGTTAAAATTCCTTTGGGTGTACTCACGGTAATAACAGGGGTGAGTGGTTCAGGAAAATCAACATTGGTAAAAAAAATTGTTTATCCGGCCATCAGCAAACTACTGGGACTACGTGCAGAACAAACAGGCAAGTTCGACGGGTTAGCAGGTGACTTTCAAAAGCTTGACCACATCGATTTTATCGATCAGCACCCTATTGGCAAATCCTCTCGCTCTAATCCCAGCACCTATGTTAAGGCTTATGACCCAATTCGGCAGCTTTTTGCAGCACAGCCCTTGGCGCAACAACGAGGTTATCAACCAGGGCAATTCTCCTTTAACCTAGAAGGGGGCCGGTGTGAAGAATGTCAAGGTGAAGGAGCAATAAAAATTGAAATGCAGTTTATGGCCGACATTTTCCTGACCTGCGAAAACTGCCAAGGAAAGCGTTTTAAGGAAGAAACACTTGAGGTGCAATATCAGGAAAAAAACATTGCCGACGTCTTAGCCATGACGGTAGATGATAGCTTGATATTCTTTACAAATCAGCCGCTTATTATTAATAAGCTGTATCCCTTACAAGAGGTAGGCCTGGGATACATTCGGCTCGGACAATCTTCCAATTCTCTGAGCGGCGGAGAGGCACAGCGTGTCAAGCTAGCTGCTTACCTAAGCAAAGGACAACATCACAAGCACACCCTGTTCATTTTTGATGAACCCACAACAGGACTGCATGTACACGATATCCATAAATTGCTCAGGGCGATCAATGCGCTCATTGCGGAAGGGAACAGCGTGTTGGTGATTGAGCATAATATGGAGGTAATCAAGTGTGCTGACTGGCTCATAGACCTGGGGCCAGAAGGTGGAGAACGGGGTGGGGAAGTAGTCTTTGGGGGTACGCCTGAAGCCCTGGCGCGCCTAGAAGGCAACCATACTGCCCAATATTTGAAAGAAAAAATGCGTTGATGCCCAAGAGATCATTTCATGCGTAGTACCCACACACCTGTTAGAGCTGCGAAAAGATATCAACGAAAGCCTGTTATACTCGCCGCATTACTTGTCGGTGGCATCTTTGGGTACGAAGCTGCCTCTTACCGCTATGCAGTGCAAGCTGCGCTAACCTCTTCCAATGCCGTTATTCAAGTTCGCTTTAGCCCAGGGGGACATTGCACACAGTTTGTCAAAGAAGCTATTTCAAAAGCACAAAAAATCATTCTGGTACAAGCCTACTCTTTTACTTCCCTTCCTATTGCGGACGCACTGATTCAAGCACACCAAAGAGGGGTAGAAGTACGTATCCTGGTTGATCGCTCGCAGCTGACCAGCAAATACACGCAGGTGCGTCATGTGGCGGAGCAAGGTGTTTTTGTCGCTGTGGATGGAGTGCCAGGCATTGCCCATAACAAAGTGATGATTATTGATGACCACTATGTGCTCACTGGCTCATTCAATTGGACCAAAGCTGCGGAGAAGAGCAATGCTGAGAATCTTCTTTTGATCAAAGACACAAAAATCAATGAGATCTACAAAACAGCATGGCATCAAAGAGCTGAGCAGGCGCAGGTAGTAGCAGATTGATGCGCCAGGAATCTTTTAACAGTCTTGTCACGTAAAAGCATTCCGACCATTTTTGTTGTGATACCTTTGCACGGTAGATGTACGCATTAGAGCACATTTAAGTAGTTTTATGCTATCTCCAATCGCTTTATGTACACGAACTACCCTGCATTTTCCCTAAAAAGGGAGATAAGCTCACATGATTGAATGTCCATTGAGTAGATGGTTCTAAGCGATACAAAGGTCTCGTTGTATGCGTTGCTCCCTGTAATTATTTTTCCTTGGCCGGTATTTATAAGAATACTTTGAGACCATTGCAAAATGCTCTAAAGTTCCCCTTGATTCATTGTGAACTGGGTAGATGTCCTAGTTTTGCAACAGTCTAAAGTTACAGGGGGTTAATAACTTGACAGCCAATAATCTAGGTGTACTAAAGACTTCCCTGATTTGCAATGTGCCATGCAACGGTCTCATTTTATTATTTCTTTGCTGAGTTTAGGTCTTCATGCACAATGGTAAGTGTGTATTATATCAACAAGCACAATAAGCACCCCATCGTCTATGCTCTTGCATATCCTCTGACGGAGTTATTTTATGATCGATGTAGCTAAACAAGAGGAGTATACGTGTTGATATTGTGATTATCCCTTACCTGGGTGCTATACAGCAAGATTTCTTTCCGCCACGCTCTAGTGGCCCCATCAATGTCAAGCTACAAGCAAGCCTCCTGGACGGCAGCTGTCTTGCGGTCTGCCTATGTTATTTGTGGGATAGGAACTACATTTGCAGCTGTTCCAACTTTAATACGATCAACATGAAAACCATAGAGATTATAGGGTATAAAAGAGCAAATCTCGGAAAACAGGAAGCCAAGAAGTTCAGGAGAGAAGCCAATGCACCATGTGTGTTGTATGGTGGTCAGGAGCAGGTTCATTTTTACACCCCTATGGCACTACTCAGGGATCTTGTCTACACTCCTGATGCCCATTTTGTCCACCTCACTATCGAAGGCATGGCCTACCAATGCATTCTACAGGACATCCAGTTTCATCCGGTGAGTGAAATGATCCTTCACGTAGATTTCTTGCAAATCTTTGATAAAAAGAAAATAAAGATGCAAATCCCCACGATGCTCATAGGAAAAGCACCGGGTGTGATCCAAGGAGGGACTCTTGCAAAAAAACTTAGAAAACTCCCTGTTCTTGCTTATCCCAAAGATATGCCCGCACAGATTCAGGTAGACGTTGCTGCCCTTGAGTTGGGGCAAATGGTGCGTGTAAGAGATATCAAGACAGAGCACTATACCATCTTGGCCTCACCAAGTATACCTGTAGCCTCCGTAGAGATTCCTAGAGCCCTACGCAGCGCTGCTGGCAAAGTAGAAGATGTGGAAGCAGCTCCTAGTAAAGAGAAGTAAGGAGCAGTTTTGTGGTGTAGTACTATTCAATTGCAAGCTGCCTTCAGGCGCTGTAGTTAGTAAAGTTTTTTGTAAATCGAGCGTCTATATTCTAACCATCAGACCAAAAAAACATGAATAAACAATTCAACTTACTCATCGTCGTGATACTTGCCGCAGTTGTAGGCGTGGGATGTGGGGGGGAGGGGGCGGGAGATAATTTTTCTGCTAAAACTAGAGAAGCAAAAATCAGAAATGTTTTTAGAAGCACTGAAGTAGCGGCAAAGAAAGAAGCGCTCAAAAACTCGTTAAAAAATATCCTAAACAAATCTTCTGTACCGGAAGAAAAAGAAAAAGTAATGCAGAAGAATTATGAATGTTTTTTCAAGAACCTAGAAGAAATCCTCGTTACACACAGTAAAACCAAAAAAGAATTTAATGAAGGGCTTGCGGATATAGATTCGGGGTTGAAGATCATGAAAGATGCAAGACCTGTAGTGACTTCGTTACTAAACGATATAAAGTCTAAGATCAGCAGCACAAGCACTCCAGATGAAATCAATCAGGCAATACAAGCCCTTCCACCTGCTGGCCGAGACTTGATACAAAACCTGATGAGAAGTTTAGAATTAGATGAAGAAATCCAAGAGATGATAATAAGGGATGTTGCATTAGCTCTTCAACAGGTGACTATAGAGGAAATGATAGAATGCTATGATGCTTTGTATGATCTGTGCTCCAAAATCCGAGAAGGCTTACAAGGAGTTATAGGCTAGGCGTGTTATGCTTGTCTTCTTGTAGTACCTCTTGGGTAAATCGGTAAAGAGTATGCATCGTGGTGTCGTGTCTGCTTTGTCATACAAAGGGACTGCCTGTAGGCCCTCTGGAGCCGCGAGATAGTTGTCGCGCATCACTCAGAATACATTCACTGAATGAAGTACCTCATCGTGGGCCTGGGGAATGTAGGCACTGAATATGCCTTAACAAGGCACAACATGGGGTTCATGGTATTGGACCAGCTGGCTAAGATGCAAGAAGTAACATTCCAGCCAGATCGGTTGGCTACTTTGGCTACTTGCAAATACCGCAGCCGAACACTCTGTTTGATCAAGCCTACTACCTACATGAACCACAGTGGCCGGGCGGTGGGCTACTGGCTCAATAAACTGACATTACCTGTGGAGCAGAGTCTTGTGGTGGTAGATGATGTAGCCTTGCCTTTTGGCAAGCTAAGAATGCGGGCCCAAGGCGCTACTGCTGGCCATAATGGGCTGAAGAGTATCGAAGCCAACTTGGGCACTCAATCTTATCCACGCCTTCGCGTAGGCATTGGTAATGACTTCCCCAAAGGACGCCAAGCTGATTATGTGCTTGCCCCATTCACCGAAAAAGAATTGGAACTACTGCCTGCGCTTATTGATCAGGCCTGCCAAATGATTGATACTTTTTGTACGCTAGGCATTGCGCGTACGATGGAGCGGTGCAACCATTTTGAAAGGATGTAAGCCATCGCTCACAGTTCACAAGGTGATTGCTGCTTGGGTAGCTGCATGCAGCTTCTGTTGTTGAGCTAAGATCTCCTCATCCGTAATCTTCTCAAAAAGCAGTGTAGGTGTTTGTAGGACCGTGCCTGGCCGTAGCAGCGTTAGACTGCCTGCCTGGGCCCATTGTGCAGCTTCCGAATGGGCAATGCCTAGCATCTTTCCTAGTTTCTGACTCATAAAAGGAAGAAACGGTTCCACCAAGATGGCAAGATTGGCTGTTAGTTGTAGGGCCATGTGCAAGACCGTACCTACGTGCGCCTTGTCCGTTTTGATTAAGTGCCAGGGTTCCGTATCTGCCAAGTACTTGTTGCCAGTCCGGGCCAGGTCCATGCACAACTGTAAGCCCTCTTTGAACTTGAACTGCTCGATGGCCTGCCCTATTTGATGCGGCAGCTGTTGCAGATAGGTGATTAGGGGGTGTTCGGTAACTGTCATAACGCTACGTTCAGGCACTATACCGCCAAAGTATTTGTGGACCAAGACCAAAGTTCTGTTGACAAAGTTGCCCAGAACTGCCACGAGCTCATTGTTGGTTTTGACCTGGAAGTCTTGCCAGCTAAAGTCGCTGTCTTTGTTCTCTGGTGCATTGATGCACAAGACGTACCGCAGTACATCTTGCTGGTCTGGGAAGTCAGCCAGGTATTCATGCAGCCACACCGCCCAGTTCCGAGAGGTCGATATTTTTTTCCCTTCTAGGTTCATGAATTCATTGGCTGGGACGTTGATGGGAAGCATGAAGCCGCCGTGTGCTTGTAACATGGCAGGAAAGATAATGCAGTGAAAGACGATGTTGTCTTTGCCTACAAAATGCACCAGTTGTGTGTCGGATGCTTGCCAAAAAGATTGCCAATCTTGGCCATGCGTAGCAGCCCACTCTTGGGTAGCGCTGATGTAGCCAATGGGTGCGTCAAACCAAACGTAGAGTACTTTGTCTTGCGCGTTAGGTAGGGGCACAGGTATCCCCCAAGCCAGGTCGCGTGTCACTGCCCGTGGCTTCAGGCCCTGGTCCAGCCAAGATTTGCACTGGCCATACACGTTGGCCTTCCATTCTTTGTGCCCTTCTAAAATCCAGCGTTTGAGCCAGGCTTCGTGTTGATCTAGTGGCAGGTACCAGTGGCGGGTCTTTTTCAACTGCAAGGTAGCGCCGCTTAAAGCGGACCGCGGGTGCAGTAATTCTTCTGGGCTCAGGATTGCCCCGCATGACTCACACTGGTCACCGTAAGCCTCTTGGTACGCACAATGTGGGCATGTGCCACGGATGTACCGGTCGGCCAAAAATTGCTTGTGTACGGGGTCATAGTATTGCTCAGTCTCCTTGGCTTCGAGGCTGCCCTGGTCATACAGTGTCTTGAAGAAGGCGGTAGCCGTCTGGTGGTGCAGTGCCGATGATGTCCTCGAGAAGATGTCAAAGCTGATACCAAAGTCTGCGAAAGCTTGTTGATTCAGCGCATGGTACTTGTCTACGACCTGTTGGGGCGTGGTGCCTTCTTGCTGGGCCCGAATAGTGACCGGAACGCCGTGCTCATCTGAGCCACTGATGAATAAAACACGCCTGCCACAGCTGCGCAAATACCGCACATAGATATCTGCCGGAATGTACACACCGGCCAAATGCCCGATGTGGATAGGGCCATTGGCGTAAGGCAGCGCTGCCGTGACGGTGTAAGTAGAAGGGAGAGGTTTTGCAGACATGGTGGTATAAGATTTGCACCCGCAAAGCTACCTGATTGCTCAATAAGTTGTTACTTGCACCCCCACCGTATAGCCATCTATATCAAATGTTGTTCCAGCGTTTATCGCTTCCACTATATGCATTGCCAACGCCTGGGTCTCGTAGCAAATATAAGCCTCATACTGCTGCATGGCTTTCTTCACGAACGGATGTCCAGGCGCAAGAGTGACTTTAATTTTATCTTGTACGGCTAATCCTAGGTCTTTGCGCAGGTTTTGGAGGCGATTGACTAGTTCTCTGGCAATGCCCTCTCGACGCAAGGCACTGTCGAGGGTGATGTCCAGGGCTACGGTGACATCACCCTCGTTGGCCACAGCCCACCCCGGAATTTCTTCTGAGGTAATGATGACGTCGTTGAGTGTCAGGGTCACTCCCGATGCTTCCTGAAAAGAGGGTATGGTGGCTGGTTGGGAGCCAGATAGCGTCACAGCGAGCTCCAGATGCTTCGTTTGCTCTAGGCGTTGAATATCTTCCTGATGCAGCTGGGCAATGGCTTGCGTAAGGACTTTCATATGCGCTCCGTAGCGCTGACCCAAAGCTTTGAAGTTGGGTTTTATCTTTTTGGTCACTACGGTTGTGGTATCATTCCCATAGGCTACGTGCTTGACGTTGACTTCGGCCTTGATCAAGGCCTCAAGCGAAGCAATGCTTGCCTTAGTGTCTGCATCGGCAATGGGTAGCAAGAGTTTGGCCAGTGGCTGTCGTACTTTGAGTTGATATTTCTTTCGTAGCGAGTGAACCAGCGAGACTATTTTTTGGGCCTGGTGCATTTTCTTTTCCAAAGCTGTGTTGATGGCCTTGACATCAGCCTGCGGAAAGTCTACCAGGTGCACGGAAGGCATGGTTTTTTGCTGGGTTTCGTGGCACAGGGCCTGGTAAAGCTGCTCAGTATAAAACGGAGCGATGGGTGCAGCCAGTTGCGCAATGGTAGTCAGGCACGTGTACAGCGTCTGGTAAGCAGCCAGTTTATCAGGTCCATGCTCGCTTTTCCAAAAGCGTTTGCGGTTCAGCCGTACGTACCAATTGCTCAAATTATCTACCACAAAATCCTGGATAGCTCGGGCTGCTTGGGTGGGGGCATATGTCTCGTAGGCCTCAGTCACGGTCTGGGTCAAGCTGTGTAGGCGAGAGAGCATCCACCGGTCAATTTCAGGCCGGACTGTGAGGGGCACCAGTGGGGCCGTCCGGTCAAACTGGTCGATGTTGGCATACAATGCGAAAAAACTGTACGTATTGTGGAGGGTGGAAAAAAAGCGCCGTGTTACCTCGGTGATTCCCTGGGCATCGAACTTGAGGTTGTCCCAAGGGTTAGCATTGCTGATCATGTACCAGCGCAGGGCATCTGGACCATGTTGCGCCATCATAGCAAAAGGGTCCACGGCATTGCCCAAGCGTTTGGACATCTTGCCGCCCTGTTTGTCAAGCACCAGTCCGTTGGCTACTACTTGCTTAAAGGCTACACTGTCGAACAACAACACTGCCAAGACATGCAGGGTGAAGAACCACCCACGGGTTTGGTCTACCCCTTCTGCAATGAAATCAGCCGGAAAATGCTGCGTAAGCGTTTCTTTATTCTCAAAGGGATAATGCCACTGTGCGTAAGGCATGGCCCCAGAGTCAAACCACACATCCACCAAATCAGACTCGCGGTACATGGGCTGCCCTTGAGGACCCAACAAAACAATATGATCTACATAGGGTCGGTGTAGGTCAATATCTTCTGGTAGGGGAGTGTCCATCAAGCCTGCAGCCACAGCTTGGTCTACTTCCAGGCGCAACTCGGCCAGTGAGCCAATACATTTCTCTTCTTTTTGGTCTTTGGTGCGCCAAATGGGCAAGGGCGTTCCCCAGTATCTGTCTCGGCTTAGATTCCAGTCCACTATATTTTCTAGCCAGTTTCCAAACCTGCCTGTACCTGTGCTTGCTGGTTGCCAATTAATGGTTTTGTTCAGTGCTATGAGGCGGTCTTTGCAGGCGGTGGTCTTGATAAACCAAGCATCCAGCGGATAATACAAAATGGGCTTGTCTGTGCGCCAGCAGTGGGGATAGCTGTGGGTTATGCTGCTTTCATGGAGCAAGACACCGGCTGCCCGCATATCGGCATTGATTTCCTTATTCACCGCCGGNNCGCCAGCAGTGGGGATAGCTGTGTTCGTGCTTGGCTATTTGAAAGGCCTTGTTCTCTTTTTTTAGTTTCATGGCCAACAACACATCTACAGATTTATAGTTAGGCTGTCCGCGAACTGTTTCGTGTTCGTACGCCTCCTTGACGTATTGGCCGGAAAAATCGGTGATCTCGGCTACAAAACGACCTTGACGGTCCACAATGGGGGAGGCGATGTCGCCATCACGTTGCACGGTGATGGGCGGAATGCCCGCCTGTTGTGCTGCGCGCATGTCATCGGCCCCAAATGTGGGCGCAATGTGAACAATGCCTGTGCCCTCGTCGGTAGTCACAAAATCTCCTGCAATAACACGAAAGGCGGGTGCACTGGGTGTTACATAAGGGAGAAGTTGGGCATACGTTTTCCCAATCAGGTCTTTGCCTCTGTAGTGGGCTACGATTTTCCACGGAATGGGCGTGCTGCCGGCCTGATACTGCTCAAAAGCAACAGGATCCACGGTTGCCTCTGTTGGAAAGTAACGTTGCATCACGGCTTGGGCCAAAATGACTTGTATAGGCTGGTAGGTGTAGGGGTTAAAAGTGCGAACTTTTACGTAGTTGATGTGTTCGCCTACTGCCAAGGCGCTGTTCGCGGGCAATGTCCAGGGGGTAGTGGTCCAGGCCAAGAAGTAGTCTTGCTCCGTGTCTGCTACCCGAAACTGTGCCACGATCGAGGTGTCTTGG
>DCSL01000015.1 GCA_002325615.1 Amoebophilaceae bacterium UBA1467 | reverse complement strand
TGGTGCATAAGACATACCAGCAATAATACAAAACAACACTAACCATGAGAGAGATGTAGAAATATATGTTCTCTTTCTTATGAACCCGAAATAGCATACCGTTCATTGTTATTTGAACTGAGAAAACCCCAGCTGGTTCATTGTAATACTATACTTGTTATATCCAGTGCAACACTATTGACACCCATCCTCCCCCGAGATAACCAAAGTCGACAAATAGCTACTTCGGTTACAGCAATCCGCCATGATAGTCAATATTCTACAAACCATCAAATCAGCCTTTTCATTTTTCTTTTCCTTGCAAAGGCCTCATGTGCAAGGCCCTTTTCATTTGATTTAAAATACCTAGCTACTCCAACAAAACCCTGAGCCTTTCCAGCGACTGTTGATTATTCTTTGTATGAATTGCTTGAATAATATGTAGCGTTTCTCCAATAGTTAAGTGCCAGCTTAGCGAAGCTTTTTTAAGCTGAGAATACCTGCCCTGCTCTTGCCGAGCTAGTGCGCATTCGAATTCGATTTTTTCTATCTCATGTTCAAGGCATACGTTAGCAAGCTCAATAAGGTTGTCGTTCCTGATGTCTTGCATATTGATCCAGGCACTTTGGAGGTTGCCAATGGGGTTGATGAGCCTTTGGAACAGAGATTTTGGGTTGCCTTGATCTATTTCTCGTTCTTTTTCTTTTATAGGTACTCTGATAGTGACTAGGTTTACTCCTGAAGTGTGCTTTGCAATCCAATCTCGAAAAACGTACAAAAACCGCACAGCGTCAGTAACGCCAAAATTATCAAACAATGCTGCATCCATCACTTCCATAGCAGGAGTACTAGGAAGTGTTACGCTAGGCAAGACGTACGGACACGTAGCAGTCATTCTTAAAGCACTTAAAAAGCGTAAGTTCTCAGCCCCTTGGTCTCTAAAAAAATGCATGAAGTCAATTCCCTTTACCTTGCCATTTCCTTCAGCAAACTTTCCTTTGGTAAGATCTGTCCCCATATAAGAAACATTGTGAGGAGAGATAAAAAGCTTGCTTCCATCGTCGATGATAGTAGGTGTCAAAAGCAACATAGGGATAGCACTTTCGAACTCTGGCTTTCGGTAAGCTTTGAGCGGTTTTTCCAGTATAAAGTCTGTGTGCTTGTTGACCTGGTCCTCGAGCGCGTACCCCCGATCTCGTCGGTAAGTCATGCCTTGGTATTGAAATTTGTTGACATCAAGCAGTATGTCATTGGTTACAAGATTGAAGATAATAGGATTTAGCGTGTTGTACGCTATTTTGTCCAAGTGCTTCTTATCATAAGGATCAATCACCTCTCCCAGCTTTCTTCTTAAACACAACTCTCTAAAATAACTAGCCCCTAAGGCGCCCCCAGAAACACAACTCATCAGCATCGTGTGCTCCATCAGCTTGCCCTTTGTTATGCTGTCAGCCGTTTGCAATACTCTCAATACCCATAAGGCCGCCTTTTGCCCACCACCACTGGCACAAACTATAACCAGCTTAGGGGCTGTAGTAGCTGGAAATTTCTTGCGCCAGTTGTCTAAGATCTGCAGTGTGGTAAGCTTGTCCTTCAGATAATTCTCTCTGCTGTTTACCTGTCTGACCTTTTCAAGGGAGTAGTCAGCCCTATCCGATTCATAACGTAGCCCAAAAGCATGGCTTTCCTTAGCGCCAAGATTTAGACCGCATTCAGTAAGCATGTTGAGAACAAGCACAAGAATGACGATCATCGTAGATGCCCAACCCCTAGTCCAAAATGAGAGAAAGCCAGAGAGCATCATGAGGATGGCCAAGAATAAGATACCACTGGCAGCAGCAGGTATTTGAGAGAATGCATGATGACCAAAAAAGCCCAAAGCAAACAACAGGACTAGAGCCATCAGCTCAAAAAAGATCAGGCTAAGTTGGTTTTGGTTGAATATTTGCAAGACAACAGATGGGTTGTAATACTTATCCAAATCTTTGGTATAGCCGATTCGAAAAGGAGTCTCGAGGTAGGTTTCTACTTTGAACGTATTCTTTTCGGCAATCAAGAGCTTTCGAATGAAGTTGACTCTATAAAGAAAAGCTTGCTTAAGTCTCCTAGTCACACTTTGAGCTCGATATTTAAAGATGTCCGTGTTGGCAATAATCATGTAGGCAAACATCAAGAGTGATGTCACCGTAAAGCCCGTGAGAAAGCCTAGCACTTTAACTGCAACATCCATCGACGTGCTCTGTTGTTCTACCCGTTGAAAGTAGATGATAGAGACGGTATAAGTGATTAGGCAAGCAAGAGGTATAAGGCTATTATTGAGGCAAAATTTGGAAAAAGGTCGTGACAAAGCGCCTACAAAAGGAAACTGATGAATATCCATGATACAGCTAGTGCTATGGAAGGCCATTGTAAAACCACCCATAGCGACACCCATGATAAAAAAACTCCAGAATCCACTTTGGCCCAAATATTCGGGGGCTAGGAGGAGAGGACGTAGCCCCAAGAATCCACCTAAATCGCCTGTAATGGCTCCAAATAGAATGAGCCAGAAGAATAGCAGGGTTTTGTTCTCCTTAAGATGGTTAATAAGAAGTTGTACTGGAAAGGAGTATAAGATGTTACGGAGCATAGCCATGGAAGTATTATTGAGCCCAAATCTGTGAATTAAAATTAGCGATATCTCTGAAATATATATCAGGAGCATCTACCGGATCTCTGGCCTGCTTTTGAGTAGGGAAATCACCTCCTAAATACCACTAGAGAGAAATTTTGTATTAAAGTGCTATACCAATCGTTTCCTGTGCTATCTTTTGATCACTGAGGTCTAGAAAAGACAAAGAATCTCTACATGGTACACAATAATGACGCTGGCTGGTCAGGAAGGGTCCCCTATGCAAACATGGGAAAAGGCCAGTATGCGAACTGATGAATACAGGGATATAGAGTTGCACTAGCTATACAAAAACACATGATGAAGCGTACAGGAGGCATGATTATTGCAGGCTATAGCGTAAAATACTTTATCCTTTTGCAGCGCAACCATATAGTGATAATTTTCCAGAAAGACCAAGCAAAAAAAGCAAAAACACTTGTAGGGCGTATTGAAATTATATGAATAGATGGGGCATATCTGTAAGCAGCACAAAGAATTTTTGAACGAACACTTCGCGTATATATCTTCGAGATGAGTGCTGCTGTGCTCGGTCTCTATTTGCTACAAACTGAGCGATGAGAATACTGCACTCATAAAGGAGCACCAACGGAATAGCAATGAATAGCTGGCTCATCACATCGGGTGGGGTGATGATAGCTGCCAAGACTAGGATGGCCACAATGGCATGTCTTCGATAAACACGCATGCTGTGTGCCCTAATCATCGCATGAATAATAAGCTCACCATCAAAACGCTGCTATGGATTATGCCACGTTTATTCGGCGGCACACCGGGCTTGACAAAGCACCATAGCTTCCAAAGCACATAAAAGGTGTACTAGCTTAAATTTAATCTTACAGTTGATAGATTTGCAGGCGTTCACCAATTAACTGAAGATTGACTATTGGTCTGTGTGAGCGCTTTAACAAGACCATGAAACAAGAGTTCTTTAACACGCCTAAGAGGAAAAAGCTCTATACGGATTTGGAAAACTTACAAGGAGGCTTAGATAGTTGGTTACGCTACTACAACTATGAATGTCCTCATAGCGGCAAGTACTGTTATAGGAAAACACCTAGACAAACTTTCGAGGACAGTAAGCAATGAACCTTGGAGAAAAACAATGCGCTTTTCTATAACTCAAGTAAGCAACTAACAACCCATACTTAACTGACAGAGAAAACCCATAATGATATCCGTTGTAAGATTAAATCTTGTTTAGTACACTTCCTACCTACACCTTTCTTGACGTACATGATAACCCCAGAGCGCAATACAAATCATGCAAGATGGAGATACTAGAAACTTGTTAAAAGACCATTCATTCGTAAACTCTTGCTCAGTAACCAGCCAAGATTTTCTCTATGAAAACAGCAGCCCAGCAAATGGGCAGAAAAGCAGAAGAGCTCGCTATTCGCTACTTCACCAGGCAAGGGTTTGCCATCATGGCCCGTAATTACCGCTATCAGCGTGCAGAGATTGATATCATTGCGAAAAAAAATCATCTTCTGGTATTCGTAGAGGTGAAGGCTAGAAGCAATGACCAGTTTGGTCATCCAGAGGCGTTTGTAACGCCCAAGCAGCAAGCCCTAGTGCGCGCAGCAGCAGAACACTACATCATAGCACAAGACTGGAACTATGCTATTCGGTTTGATATCATCGCCATACTGCAACAAAATAGTAACCACCCACAGCTGACCCATTTTGAAGACGCTTTTTAGTAGTATTCTTCCATCTACCCCTGAGCCACCTAGCATACCAAGCCCAATATGCTGTATGCCAATACAACTTTCCTCATCCTATACGCGCAAGACACTACGCCCCCTCATACTCCATTAGTGCATGCTCCCAGCATTTTGTAAACTATCTAAAAGATAGCTAGCCAGCGCATCCTGCTGCGCTTTGCCTGGCTGGCCGGCTCTGGCTTTAATACCTTGGGCGTAAGCGGCTAGATAGGCTTCTTGGGTCTGTTCTAGTGTGATGCCCGCTTGTTGAAATGCCTCGTAGTGATGTAGCAGTAGATAAAACGCATAGTCGATAGCTCTTACTGTCACTACTTTCTCCTGTTGAAGTTTTTCCTGTAAAATATGCGGTGCTGCAGTCTGGTTTCCCCAAACATATTGTAAACTACTTGCATTATCTCCACTGGCTATGGTGCGGGTTAGGTAATTATAAGCTGGAGAAAATTGCTCTGTGTCGATTAAGAAATCAGCATAACCTGTCAACAGATCCGCACCGGGTTCATTAATAGCTTCTACGGCTGATTCAAAAGCAACTTGGGCGCTCTTGATGTATCGTTGCTTAGTTTTTTCCTGACAAACACCACGCATGGCCAAATGATAGAAGCACCCCAAGTAATAATGAGCATAAGCGTAATAATATGGTTTATCCAGATCATGAGCCACTTTAAGACTCTTTCTATAGTACTTTTCTGCTTGCTTATACTTGCCCAGGCTCCCGTAGGTCATGCCCACCATCCTAAGCGATAGAATCGCGCCTTCTAGAAGCGCTTCCGTAACTTTGTTCTCCTTGTATAAGATTTTATAGTCGTTTGAGGCATAGCTAAAATGTGTTAACGATTGTTGTAAGTCACCTAGTAAACAATATGCCCAACCTATGTCATACTGAGTACGAGCTATATTCTCATCGGTTATGAAGCTATAGGTGGTAATGCCGTCAGACATTCGCTTGGCTCCTTGTTCACCCAAACGTTGGTACATATCCTTGGCCGTTTGGAGATAAGATATTTGTAGTGAAAGATGATGCATGTGCCCATAAACGCGTGCTATCTTTTCTGTAAAGTATCCCGACTTGTATGAGGCCCCATCAACATCATACAGTTCCTGCGACATTTCTAAGGCCTGCTTATAACGGGACATGCTTTCAGGGAAGTTGCTTATTTGTTCATAAGCATATCCTATGGAGTCAAGACAATTCAGTACAACAGGCTTAACCCGATTTTTGAACAGTGTTTTGTAAATATTGAGCGCCTCTTCAAGGTGCAGTATGGCTTTGGAAAAATCTTTTAATTCTATATACGAAATGCCCATGTTTTGCATGGCTTGCGCTTGACCGAAATATACATGACCGCCACCTTGCGACTTGTATACCTCTACTATTTGCCTAAAGTACACCAGTCCTTGTTCAAAATCTTTCTGGCCAAAGTAGATTAATCCTATTTGGTTCAGTACATCAGCCATATTCTCATAAAGCTCGCTATCAGCTAGTTCGGCATATACCTTCAACGATTGCTGTAAATGCAGCAGCGCATTGTCAGGATCTAACAGCGCTTGATAAGAAATTCCCACATTAAACAGTGCGTTAGCGACTTTTAAATGGGGGCTATTGCCATACAATGTCTTGAACATTGCGAGGGATTCTTTTGCGTAAGAAAGTGCTTCTCGGATATTCCCTCTGTCATTATAAATCTGCCCTATATTAGAAAGCATATTGGCCACATCTACGTGTGATTGGTCTTTATACAAGACCTTGTACATACTTAATGCTTTCTTGTAATAGGTGAGCTGGGGGGTCCGATACTTCCCGTAAGCAAATCCCACATTTTTGAGCATATTGGCAATCTCTATATGCGGTGCTTTTCCGTATAGCGCTTTCGTCATCTTGAGTGCCTTTTTATAATACACCAACCCTTGTCGATAGTCACGTTGTTTTATGTAGGCGTGTCCTACATTTTCGAGCGCCTTTGCCACATCGGCATGTGGCCGCTTATTATTATGGATTTTTCGTTGCTCTTCAAGGGCTTGTAGACAAGCAGAGAGATCTTCTGCCAGTGGTGTAGACGATTCCGCATCCTCATCTTGTTCGTAGGTGGTCGCCTGTACACTGAAGCTTGGTAGTAGTACAAAGAATACTACGATACAGCGCTGGAGGTTATGGTAGGCCATGTGCGATTCGTATTGGTAAGATTTACATATATATATGCGACTATACACAGTCACCACAAGTGCGGCAGCTTTGTATACTACGGATGGCCCCAGCCACATGCGATGATACACGTCGTGTTAACATAGCAACAATAATAATGATGCCCAATTATCATGGCCCACAATTTTTGTATTTTTGCCCAGAAAACCAATGGCCAAGATGATTGACAAACTAGAAGCCATCAAGGCACGATCTCAAGAACTAGTAACATTGCTTGCACAACCAGACACTATGGCTGATAGAAAGCAGTACACAGCCTTGAGCAAGGAGTACAAAGGCCTGTCCAAAATTGTACAGGTCTATGACCAATACAAAAAAGTCTTAGCTGATGCAGAGAGTGCTAAAGCGGTCTTGCATACGGAAAAAGATGTCGACTTTAGAGAATTGGCAAAAGAGGAGCTAGAGAGCTTGGAGAAGCAGAAACAGACATTGGAAGAGCGGATCAAGATGGTGTTGATTCCCAAAGACCCCAATGACAGCAAAAACATCATTTTAGAAATTAGGGCAGGTGCTGGCGGGGATGAGGCAGCCATTTTTGCAGGCGACTTGTTCAGGATGTACAAACGCTTTGCAGAAAAGATGCACTGGACACTGCATCTGCTTGACATGACCGAAGGAACAGCTGGGGGCTATAAAGAGCTTATCTGTACCGTGACTGGAGAAGAGGTGTATGGGATCATGAAGTATGAGTCTGGCGTGCATCGAGTGCAGCGTGTACCCGCTACAGAAACTCAAGGACGTACACATACCTCAGCAGCCAGTGTGGTAGTACTACCTGAGAGGGGCGAGGTAGAGGTAGATATTGACATGAATGACATTCGAAAAGACACCTTTTGCTCTTCAGGTCCTGGCGGCCAATCTGTCAATACTACTTACTCTGCCGTCAGACTCACTCACCTCCCCACTGGTCTTGTTGTATCCTGCCAAGACGGCAAGTCCCAACTCAAGAACCTTGAAAAAGCCTTGAAAGTACTCAGGGCAAGGCTGTATGAACGCGAACTAAAAAAACAGCAGGAAGCCGTAGGTGCAGAAAGAAAGTCCATCGTAAAAAGCGGCGATCGGTCTGATAAAATTCGTACTTACAATTACCCCCAAGGACGCATTACAGACCATAGAATTGGCTACACGGCACACAACCTCCCTATTGTGATGGATGGCGAAATAGGGCACATTATAGATGCCCTGAGGATAGCAGACAATGCCGAAAAGCTGAAGGCAGGCAAGTAGACCTACGCAGGACTTACGCTGGTTTATTTGGCACAGGATAAAGTGGTTAGGTATTATCTTCCTGGGGTATTTCAAGCGCTAAAAAATGAGTACCCATTGAGAATGTATTTGTCTAATAGGCATCCTACGGTCTTGCGCTTCTTCTTGGGCACCGGATACAACCTTACAGCCTGTCCTGCTGCGGTGGTCATTTTTTCACCAACCAGCCCTTCTCCACGCCAGTAGCCTATATTATTTTGTTAAAATACACCTCATCATTGAAGCCTTTTTCTTCGAAAAGAACTCCGCGCCGTATGGTGAGCAGAAACGTACGGAGATGATAGGGTTACCCTAAAAAAGCACCAAACAGACACCCACCACACGGCAATAGCTGCACTGGGTTACAATGGAGTCTTGTGTGGTACCGCTAATAAATTTCTGCATCTAGTTCCCACATGGTGGCAGAATCTGCTGTCGCTACCTGAAAAGTAAGTGTGTTGACTTGGGATACAGGGAGCTTGACTGTCTTGGTCTCTTGGTTGGCACCCGTCTTGGTATCGCATAATACTCGCCCGTCTTGATCTTTCACCGTAAGCCAAGCCTGTATGTGGGAAAGCCTATAGCATAGTTGTAGGAAACTGCTATGTTCCGGAACATTCAGTGTGTACTCTGCTTTTCTTCCCTTACCTTGGTAGGCTTGTTGCACGTGCGGGAGCTTCTTCATGCAAAAGGAGACTCCGCCGCAGTAGTTGACAATGAGCGTCTCTTGATCTAGATAGAGTGAGGCTAGTTCGTAGGGAGGGCCTAGCTCGATTTGATACAATTCTTGAAATTCTCTTTGGGTGTATTCGTAACGCCAAGGCCCTGAAAACTATACCTTAGGTCTAGGTCCTTCTCATCCAATGCTGACAATTTCTCAATCTTGACTTCTTCACTCGTAAAGGTGCAGGGATTGACCAAGTCAACCCCTTCGAAATAAATGCGGTCCTTCTCTATATGCAGCGTTGATGATTGGATTTGTGCTACTTGTTCGTCTGTGTATTTAGTAAACTTCCACCATACATGGCTCTTGTATTGCCACTTTCCATAGATGAAATCTCCAGGGTTGATTGTATACAGCGCACATCCTTGGCAAGGAAAGAAAAAAACACATAAGGCGCCTACAACAAAGAGCTTGTTTCTAGTTATCATACCCATATAAAAATAGTTTTTTTTCTACTGCTCGTCTCTTTACCAACCCTTGAAGCACCTTACCTCCAGTGCCTTTCTGTGTTACAATATCCATCTCTCTGGCGGCTCCTTCAAAGTCTCCTGCATTGAGCTTCTTTAGGAGTTTGGTATTTTCCATACTGCCGGTGTTGTACATGTAACTTACCAGGGCATCTAGCTGGTGTTGCTTCAGGGGTACCTTCTTCCTCTTCTTCTGCTTGCACACTCACTGTAGGCTCACTCGTTGCCGGAGCTTGTGCTGGAGCAGGGGCTCCCGATGAAGCTTCACTACTACTCGGCGCAGTCGCTGGCGTAGCAGGCATCTTACGATCTTCTTCTACTTATAAACACTTGCCGCCGAAGATGCATGGCCTTCGCTAGGTGCCTGTGCTGATGACAATGGCGCTTACAGCGAGAGGAGCCATACGCTCCGTGCTGTAGCATTGCCTATGCTTCTTTTAATAGCTTGCTAGTAGACCAGCGCCGCTAGATGCCATTCAAAATAGGGATGCGAAGAGAATACCTCAAAAGTGAGCTCGGTTACCTTAGAGAGCGGCACACGGATCGTTTTCGTTTGCTCATTGCCCTCTAGTAATATCCTAAACAGTGTCTTACCCACCTGGTCTTTTATTATGAGTCGGGACGAAGTGCCTTGTGCACTGTAAGTCAGTTTTACAAACTCACAAGGTTGCACTAAAGCCAACGTCTTTATAGATGACTCTTGCCCCTGGTAATATTTTTCTATCGCAGGGATCTTTTCCATGAAAAAGGTAACACCACCACAGTAGTTAAGGATCATAAGGTCTTTGTCTAAATAAATGACACCTAGTTCATACGCATCTTTACCCAAAGACACCATATCTAAATTTCGTAACGCCTCTTTCGTGTACAGCTGCTTGAGTGGTCCTTTCTGCACTTTGTAGATACACCTTATATCTTGTTCTGGAATTTTTTCCACAATGATCTCTCCAGGAGTAAAGAAATAGGGCTTAATAACTTCATTATCTTCAAAATAGATTCGGTCTCTCTCAACGCATAGCTTGGAGGCTAGCACAAGCGCTAGCTGTTTGCTGGTGTACTTGCTGTATGTCCACCACATATGCTTGTGGCACCGCCATTGGCCATAGATAAATTCAGCAGGGTTAATCACATACTCTCTCTGCTCAGGCTCGCAGTGCGCAAACAGTAGTAAACTCAGCACTATTGTTATGATTCTAGTTCCCATAATCACCGTTTAAAAATAGTTGCCGCTCTTGTTCCCTTCTTATTACGAGGCCTGGAAGGACTACTCTTTCTCCTGTACTAGGATTCGTTTGCGTCACAATATCCATCTCTCGGGCCGCTCCTTCAAGGTTACCTGTGGTAAGGTTTATTAATAACCTAGTTCCACGTATGCTTCCGGTATTGTACACATAACTTACTAGTGCATCAAACTGATACTGGGTTAATTGTACTGAAACACAATCCCTAACTTCCTCAATAGCCTCTTGCACATCTTGGTGTAATAACTCCTGTGCTTGCACTTTAGTAATACCTGCTTCATAACGTGGTATTTCTTCGTCATCAAACTCGTGGCCATAGCCGATGGTCCATCTACCCACTCCGCTTACCTTATACATATGAGCACGAAAACCTTCAAATCTTCCGATAAATTCGATAACCTCTTGACTAGCTTCTAGTTTGTGTACGTTCCTGGGTTTATTCCTAGCTTCTACCTCTTCTTCTACTTGAACACTGACTTCAGGTACCTGTGCTATTGAATTAGCTGCATGGACAACCGAAACCTGTTGCTCTGATCCAAATGATTGTGTACCACGAATACGCGCTAGCCTGTTGGCAGAATTTGATAATATCCTACGTCTTCTTCTCTCCGCTGCATTTAATAGTCTTTCCCTTTCTACCCTTAATGAAGCTTCTTGCTCGCTTGCCTCTTGCGCTTGTATTATCCTCTCTTGTTCTCTTTGATATTGCTCTTCAGCTAGCCTTCGATCCCTTGATTCTTGTTTACGAATTCGTTCTTGCTCGGTAAGTTGCCTGTGGGCTTCCCTGCTAGCTTCTGTATGCAAAGCATCACACTCCTCTTCTGCTTCTCTTCCTGCATTGCCCCTGATGCTTTGTTCGGCAACAATGCGCCTTATACCTTCTAGTAAAGTTTGACAGCTTTCTCTACAAAGTCTAACAGGATTATTAGAAAGTCTTCCCGTAGGTAGTAAGAAACGAGCTATTACGATACCCACTACCTCAGCTCGCTCAGAACCAAAAGTAGACACATATAGAGGTATTGCGTTGGTAATAACAGATACGTTTCTAATATATTCAAATAACGAACGTAAATGTCTCATCCGTAAATGTCTCATCAGCCCATCAGCATTCGTGGAGCTTTGTAAAAGCATAAAAACTTCATGAACTTCTTGGCAGAACGATGCATAGTGTTCAGGTATCATCATATTCAAAACCATATGGGCTACAGACATCTTAACCTGTTCACTATCTTCTGAAAGCTGTGCAATAGCTAGCTCGAAGTATTGACTTCCAGCTAGCTGTTCAACGTAATCTCCTTGCATCCCACCCCGCACACCAATTGCCCCTACATAAACCACCCTGGGCGCCCAGGGTGGCTGGTGGGTCTCCAGTACATGCACCCAGTACTTGTGTTGGCCAGGGGCTTTGCTGGCCAGCTTTTGCAGGGCTTGTGTAGGGGTTTGGTCCGGTGCACAAATCACCGGAAGCTCCTGCTCACGGCCCCACCCATCCTGTACCTGGGCGAGCCACTTGCCATCGGCTTCTTGAAAGCGTACCTGATGTCCTTGAGCGCTAGAGTAGGGCACACAGGAAGGTGGCTGAGGGACTGTATCATTGGTGTTGGGCTTTTCTTCAGTCTGTGCCGGGTGCGCAGCACTTTGAGGAGGTAGCGATGGCTGTGTTTTACAGTCAGAAAGTCCTAATGACGTAGGGGGTAGTGTAACCCATGCTTGTTGGTCTCTATACCGGGCGTGTAGAGCCTCACCTGTCTTTATCTGCTGAAGCTTCGTGACCCCGGGCGTAGGAGGCTTGTTGAGGGCCAATGGGGGCCTCGCTTGGGCTATACGGAGCGAAGGTGCCATGCGACTGCGCGCGGCAGTGGAGGTGGGAGCACTGGAAGAGCTCCCTTCGTGTACTTGGCCTGATAGAGCATTGAGGTGTGCACAGGGTGAGGCGCTGGCCACGGTGGCCAGTGCCTCAGAAGAGCGATCTATCTTCGGTGCACCACCAACTTTGGGGGCCCGCTCCTTGGCCTCTTCTTGCTTTTTTGGCACAAGGGGGTGCACGACTCTCAGGCTTGCTGGTCTTGCGACAAAGGGAGGGTGCCAGGCAGTAGATGTCTCGTTAGGTGGCAGTGCTTGACTGTCTTCCTCTTTTTCCATCCCACCTCTCAGGCCTAGATACCCCATATACACACTTGGGGGTTGAGCAGTCTCTAAAATTTGGATACGCCTTTTCGTATGGACAACTTCCTTGCCTTCCAGGTTGTGTAACGCTACGGATAGATCCTCTTTGCGTGCCACAGGCAAGGAGACTTTTCTAGAAAACGTTCCCCATGATTCCTTGACTACAGCTTCCCAACGACCAGCTACTTGGCTGAACCTTACCTCTCTGCCAGAGGAGAGCGCAAAGGGGCCAATCGGAGATTGTAGCGAAGCAATAGGAGAGGATGTGGACTTTAGAACAACAGCATCCTTAAAAGTAGATATGACTACTTGGGTAGTAGGTCGAAGGGCTTTGGCAGGTGCTGCAGGAGAAGATAAACGAGACTTAGCCAGTGTAGGAATCTTGCGAATAGCAATCGACTCCTTGTCCAACACCGCATGACGGGGCTTTTTTTTATTGCTCATTGCTGAGATAGGTTTTTCTTTCTCCGCTGATGGCCTAGAAGATCGGGATGGGCTGATAGAAGGGGTGCGCTGCGAGGGCGTAGGGGATAGTGCATGAGGTCCTGCGCTAGGTAGATCGGCTGATGATGCACCCCCCCACTTCAGGGGAGCAGGTGGCTTGCGGTGCCATAGAGCCTGCGCTGGAATTCTCTTGCTTTTGTACTGACTTAGGAAAATTCGATTTTGGAGGCTTTCTAGGCTTATGCTTTTTACCGCTGGTAGCTAGGATTGTTTTCCTCAACCAGCTTCCAAGGCACGCCTTCACAGCCCTGAAGAATTATGCTGCAAAGAAGCATTGTGGTTATAAATCTTTGAAACTGTGCGTACATGATCGCCCTCTTTCTTCGTAGAACCGACCGTAACAACATCCATACTTATCCAATGCAATCCAAGACATGGAGAAGTTTTAAATACAAAAATGCGGTGAGCTAGACGGCTGTTTCGCAGCACAGACTATGAGGGGTAGCTGTGTGGACACAATTGTAAGTGCCTTCTGCTCGAGGATTGGGTTATATATCGAGACTTTTTTACGGTAGATTTATGCATTAGAGCACATTTCAATAGTCCTATGCTATTTCC
Organism: Amoebophilaceae bacterium UBA1467; assembly: GCA_002325615.1. Taxonomy (GTDB): domain Bacteria; phylum Bacteroidota; class Bacteroidia; order Cytophagales; family Amoebophilaceae; genus UBA8403. The sequence goes on along the minus strand of DCSL01000015.1, from coordinate 7,412 downwards.
AATCGCTTCATACACACGAACTTCCCTTCATTGTCCATAAAAAAGTAGGATAAGCTAACATTATTGCATGTAAACTCTGTCCGTCAACTATAAAATGTTCATTTAAATGATTCTAAGCCATGCAAAGGTCTCATAGCATTTTTTTCACTTGTAGGATTTATATATCTTCCTCGTCACCATTTTTTTTAGGTGCTATCTCTACCTTCACTTTTTTAATCTTGCGTATATCAGCAGAAACAACCGTGAAGGTGAATTTTTGGAAAACAATCTGTTGGCTAGCATGGGGGAGGCGGCCATTGAGCTCTAGCAGTAACCCCCCTAGAGATTCACTTTCTCCTTTTACCTCCTCAAAAGTAGCTGGGCTTTCCCCGATAACTTTGCAGAAATCGTTGAGAGAAATCTTGCTCTCCAACACAAATGTTTGGTCATCAATCTGCTGGTACATGGCCTCATCCTGATTGAATTCATCAGCAATGTCTCCAATAATCTCCTCAATGATATCTTCTAACGTAATGAGGCCTGAAGTACCTCCATACTCATCCACTACAATAGTCATCTCCACTCTTTTTTCTTGAAACTCCAAGAGTAAAGCATCTATTCTTTTATTTTCAGGCACGAAAAAGCACTTGCGTACCAAAGACTGCCATTGAAAGTGCTTATCCTCATCTATATGAGCCAGTAGGTCTTTAGTGTACAGAATGCCTTCAATTTTATCGATAGTTTCTTTATAAGCTGGGAAACGCGAGTGATTCGACTTATTCACCAGGTCCATGAGTTGATGAAAATTAATTGCTATGTCCACCGCTGTAATTTCCATACGAGGCTGCATAATCTGTTTAGCCGTTAGACTGCTAAAGTTCACAACCCCTTTAAGGATTGCTTTTTCCCCTTCTGAAGTTCCTTTGGCGGTTGTAAGCTCTAGTGCGCTGTTCAACTTATCGATAGACAGTTCATACTTATCTTGCAAGAAGCCCTTGCCAAATAGATTACCTAAACGCAGAAGCAAACTAGAAAGTGGGTGTAAGGTGGGTACAGCAAAGGTTAAGAAACCAGTAACACGCTTGGCAAGGTGTAAATTGTTTTGGTTGGCGTAAATTTTAGGTATTACTTCCCCAAACAATACAAGAAAAGTTGTGGAAATGAGGGTATAAGCTAGCATGATGAGGCTGTCTGTATTGTCTGCGCCAACAATGCTCCATAGCAGGTGCGTAGAAAATGTGACGAAAGCAACGTTAATCAGATTATTTAAAATAAGGATAGTGGCCAGCAGGCGCCTGGAATGCTGCAAGAGCTTTAAAATCCTTTTTTCTCTAGGGTCTTGGGTGTTTTTGAATTGCGTGATTTGCTTATGAGAAAGGGAAAAGAAAGCCACTTCAGTACCTGAAATGACTGCAGAGCATAACAAGAGCACTACGAGTGCTAAGCCCTTAAATAGGTAGAGATGGGAGTCGAGAAGGTTAGGCAAGTTGGAGAAATAGATAATTCGTACGTTGCGAAATGAGTGCACAGAAACCGCACACTGGGCCTCAGCTCACAACCTTTATGCTAGGTCTGAATGACGGCTTGAGACGGTAGGCTTCGGGGTTGTAAGCGCTAAAATGGAAGACCATCTGCGCCTTCATCCTCTGCTATACCAGGTGCATCAATGCCTTGTGTATCAAGAGAGTCAGCTGAGTCGATTTTTCCACTACCGAGCAAAACCAAATTCTGGCCTACTACTTCTGTAGTATATTTTGTTTGTCCTTCTCTATCTACATAAGAGCGCGTAGTTAGCTTCCCTTCAATGTAAACTTGCTTGCCTTTTGCAAGATATTGTTCGGCAATTTTAGCAAGCGGTGTCCACAACACTACGTTGTGCCACTCTGTGGTAGTTACCCTTACGCCTTCCTTATTTCTATAGGTTTCGTTGGTAGCGAGTGTGAATGAAGCACGCATTCTGTCATTCTCTAAATACCTTACCTCAGGGTCTTTACCCAAATTTCCGAGTAAAATGACTTTATTGACTGCTGACATGTACTAAGTATTGGTTGATTAACCTATGGACTCACAAACTAGGCATAAAATTTTTCTTTCAAAAAATTATCGATCAAGATGGGTTTGGGGAGTGCCTTAGTCTGGGCTACTGTAAAAGCTCTGATACCAGCCTGACTCAACAAAGGTGTTGCTTCCTGGATAAACTGCGCAGTAGCTTGCACATGCAAAAAATAAACATGTAGCCGCCGGTGTGTTAGCACGTGCTTGTACAGAATAGGCTTACTGGTCACCGATAATTTGTGGCGTCGTATCAATATCACTAACGTGTCTTCCAACCGATCCATCGCTCTGAGGCGCCTATCTTCTACCAAATAGAAGTCATACAAACCTTTCCAAATATCATGGGCCTTTCTGCATTTCATGTATAGCTTATCGGCACATTGTATGACAAGGTAATGTAAGAATCGTTGCTTGATTTTGACTTTTTTGCTCTTTATTGGCAGCGTGTCTTGCCTGCCAGTATGGAGTGCCACGCAGTAGTCTTCAAAAATACAAGACTTACACTTTGGGTTGACTGGTGTGCAATGCATGGCCCCAAAGTCCATGATAGCTTGGCTATACAAATCAGCGTCTTCTTTAGGTACTAATGACTGCGCAAGCGCATAAAAAGCCTTGGTGCCCTGAGTAGACGTAATGTCTTCATCTACTCCAAATACACGGGCCAAAACCCGGTACACATTTCCATCTACGACAGGGACAGCTTCTTTGAAGGCAATGGAAGCAATGGCACCAGCCGTGTATGTACCTACGCCCTTTAAGTGCAATAGCTCTCTGTACGTGCTAGGAAACTTGCCATCCAACTCATGGACGATCCTACGAGCACAAGCATGTAGATTCCTGGCTCTGGTATAGTATCCTAGTCCTTGCCATAAACGTAGCACTTCTTCTTCATCAGCATGCGCCAACTCCTGAATAGAAGGATACTTTTCAATGAACCGTTGGTAATAGGGCAGCCCTTGGGCGACTCTGGTTTGCTGAAGAATAATCTCTGAAAGCCAAATTTTATAAGGATCATGCGTCTCTCTCCAGGGTAAATTTCGTTTGTGAACTTGGTACCAAACAATCAGCCGTGGAGCAAAAAGCTCCTTTTCTAGCTTTTTGGTAAACTTACCGGAAGGGGTATGCATAGAAAGTTGTGACAACACCATGGGCTCCTTATGAAGGAATTATACGCATACAAAAGTACAACGTGGCTGCACTCGACGAAAAGACATATTTTTGTCTAGACTAATGAGCATGTGCGTGTACGGCAGCCATGAAAATTGAGTTGAAAGTTCGGTATAGATTTATTCATCTCTTAACCCCAAACAACGTGATCAAGTCAGAGATCGTTTCGGAAATTGCTAACAGAACTGGTATTAGTAGATCAGATGTACAACTGACTATGGAGGCGCTTTTTCAAAGTATTAAGAGTGCTGTGGCTAAAAGGGAGAAGGTTCATTTTAGAGGATTTGGAAGTTTTGTGAATAAGAAAAGAGCCAGAAAGGTGGCTAGAAATATATCCCAAAATACAGCACTCATTGTTGAGGAGCATTACATACCCAGCTTCAAGCCGTCTAAAGCCTTTCTAGACAAGATTAAGGCAAGCGTGCGATAGTATTTAGAAGCAGCTTCATTGTCTACTTGCGTGGTAGTGGATGCTACTTAGCATGTCATAGTAATAACGAAAAAGCTACCTGATACACATTCAGTGCAAGGATATTTCATGAGCGGCAATAACCAGGGCGTCGCGGGGGGTGGGCTAGTGCTAAGGGTAGGAATTCGGAAAAAAGTGTTAAATTAGCGACCCCGTGGGTGTGTGTCATGAGACACTATAAATAATCAGCTAAGCAGGTACTAGAAAGGCGACTAGTGGGCTGTTGTTAAGAAGGAGATAAGCTAAGCACTAGCATACCTTCTTCACCTCCTTGTCCTCAGAGCATTTGTCGCACGGTACACTACAATAAAACATTAAAAAATAACTAGTAACATGCCTTGTGGTAAAAAGAGGAAGAGACATAAAATAGCGACCCATAAACGCAAAAAGCGTCTTCGGATGAATAGACACAAAAAGAAGTAAAAGCATCAACGGGCTTTTTTTCCTTTAGTCTGTTTTTTTACGTATTCCCCGCATTGTTCTCGATTGTTTATCCACCTTAGTTAAACATAACATTTGAAAGATTGGCTAACGAACTAGTTATCAATGCTACGCAAAATGGCTTTCGGATAGCGCTTCTAAAAGATGGAGGGCTTCTTGAATATCACATAGACGAAAAGGATAATAATTTTACGGTTGGAGATATCTATTTGGGTACCCTCAAGAAGATCACCCCCAGCCTCAATGCCAGCTTCGTTGACATAGGGTACAAGAAAGATGCTTTTTTGCATTACTCTGACCTAGGTCCACAATTCAATTCCCTCAATAAGTTTGTCCAGCTTGTTAAAAAGGGGGGGGATCTAGGTCGTGGTCTTAGTCAATTCAAGATTGAACCGCCTATAGACAAGCTAGGAAAGATCTCCGAGGTACTCTCTAGAAACCAGCATATCCTCGTACAGGTCGTTAAGGAACCTATTTCTAACAAGGGGCCCCGACTGTCCGCTGAGCCTGCCATTGCAGGCAGGTACATGATCCTTGTACCTTTTATCAACACCGTCAACCTTTCTAAAAGAATTACCAGCAGCGAAGAGAGAAATAGGCTCATGCGGCTGATTACCTCTATCAAACCCCAAAACTTTGGTGTCATTGTCAGAACGGCTGCAGAAGGCAAGGAAGCAATTGAGCTAGACAAAGACCTTAAAGATTTGCTTGGGAAGTGGGAAGCAGGGGTTGATAAGCTCAAAAATGCAATTCCGAAAGAAAAAATTATAGGAGAAATAAACCGAGCCTCTTCTATTCTGAGGGACATGCTCAATGAGTCTTTTGACAACATTGTTGTTGATGACAAGGAAGCGTATGATGAAATTAAGCAGTACACCAAAAGGATTGCCCCTGAGAAAGAGAAAATCGTCAGACACTACCAGGGCAAGACCAAAATATTTGAACATTTCGGCATAGAGAAGCAGCTCAAGATGCTTTTTGGGCAGACAGTCAACATGGCAAGTGGGGGCTATCTAATTATTGAGCATACAGAAGCCATGCATGTGGTAGATGTGAATAGTGGTAACAAGACTACTGCAGCGGAAGATCAAGAGGAGATGGTATTGCACGTGAATCTGGCTGCTGCTAAAGAGATAGCACGGCAGCTCAGGCTGAGAGATATGGGGGGCATCATTGTCGTAGATTTTATCGACATGAAAAACCCTGAGGACAAGCGAGAGCTCTATCAACAGATGAAAGAGTACTTAAAAGAGGATCGCTCTAAGACAACCGTACTACCCCTCTCCAGGTTTGGGCTTATGCAGCTTACACGCCAGCGTGTAAGGCCAGAGATGAATATCGTAACCCAAGAGCAGTGCCCTGCTTGTGCAGGAACAGGTAAAATAGATGCCTCTATCGCAGTGGCTGAACAGATTGAAAGGAACCTCCAGCTAGTATTGGAAACTCAAAATGAACAAGAAATAACACTCTTTGTACACCCCTATCTATACGCTTATTTTACCTCTGGATTCCCATCGAAAAGATTAAAATGGCTAATTCAGTATAAAAAGTGGGTAAAACTTTTGGAAGATTCCTCCATAGGTGTCACCGAATTCAAATTCTTTAACAAGCATGGAGAAGAGATTGAACTCACGCAGTGAATTTTTGCTTGTCCTTGACTAAGTACAAAGACCTTTTTCGCCTGTTTTCAAACAGTCTCGAGGTACGCTGGCGAAATACTTAGACATGTACATGTCTTTCTGCTCGGTACGAAGACCGCACCAAAGGACCTGCTTCTACATATTTTAGGCCTCTCTTTAAGCCTTCCTCTTTGAAGTGCGCAAACTTAGCAGGATGCACGTACTTCACTACCTTCAGATGCAATGGCGTGGGCTGTAGGTATTGGCCTACCGTGAGAATATCGAGGCCGTGGTCTACAAGATCATCTATTGTTTTATAGACCTCATCATCAGTCTCTCCTAGCCCCAGCATGATGCCTGACTTGGTTCTTTTTCCATATTCTTTGGTCAGCTTAAGCTGCGCCAAACTCCGAGCATACTTGGCTTGGGGTCTTACCTTGCGATAAAGCCCCTCCACGGTTTCTAAGTTATGGGACACCACTTCCTGGCCTGCCTCAATCATTCTATACAGGGCTGCCCAGGTTCCTTTTACGTCTGGGATCAACGTTTCTATAGTCGTAGCAGGGCACAGTTTTTTGACTTCCTGGACCGTCTGAAACCAGATCTCTGCGCCTCTGTCTGGCAACTCATCGCGGTTGACAGAGGTAATGACTGCATGCTTGACCCCCATCCGCTGGATGGCTTCTGCTACTCGCTTGGGTTCTTCTGTATCATATTCAGTAGGCCTCCCCGTGGCTACTGCACAGAAAGTACAGCTACGGGTACAGACATTCCCTAAGATCATGAACGTGGCAGTGCCTGCCCCCCAACATTCTCCCATATTAGGGCAATTGCCGCTGGTACAGATGGTGTGGAGCTTATACTGGTCTACAATGGCGCGCACCTTGGTGTATTCCCTACCAACCGGTAGCTTCACCCGCAACCAATCTGGTTTTCTTGCTTTATTCTGTGTCGTTGCTTCGGTAGGCGGGTCGTGGCTCATGCTTGGCTTGCTAGGGAGCACCTAAAGTACCAATGATTCGGCATACCCCCAAGTGAGGCCTTATAGCTTGGCAGATAGCAGGAAAATCAGAGGCCACCCTATGGGCAGCCTTTTATTGCGTTGATGAACTTATGTTAGTTCAAAAGCTTGGCAAAGTTGTAGCCTAGGGTGGGCTTAAACGTCCAATTTAAAAGTGTTTCCTTGCATTTTGCCAAGTTAGATAATCCAAAACCGCATTCTAAACCTAGCTGGAACCCGCCAAGAGATTCATAGTCAAAGCCCACAAGAGCATGAGATCCCCAATTACTGATTGTTAATCCGTGCGCACTCGTATCTTTTATTTTATACTTTTTCTTACTACCTGAACTAGAATCTTTTGAGAATGGCAACAATATAGATTCGATCTCTTTACCTTTTTTATCCTCGTCTGCGTAAATAAGATCGCCCCCAACCAAGTAGTTGATTTGCAACCCTGCAAACATACAAAATTGCCTTCCTTCTCCTGGATAAAATCGTGCAATCAAAGGTACAGATAGGTGCCCAGGATTCACTATTACCTTTTTATCTGAGTTCCCTTCCAGACCTTGCATTCCATAAAAATCATTGAAATACAGTAAGCCAGTTTGTAGACCTACGGCTTCACGTATTTTATATTCTACAAACGCCCCCACCTTATGCCCAAAAAGGATTGAGTACAGGT